>DASTGQ010000190.1:0-3846 GCA_035718985.1 Gemmatimonadaceae bacterium | reverse complement strand
CGAGCCGCCCCGCTCTCGTTTTGAGGGAAGAGCCAGAGCGGACTCCGCAAGATCTGGCATCTGCCCCGTCCGCGCATCACGTTTCTGCTGTCATCCGTACGGTCGTGACGTCTCACGCTTCACCTCTCACGTCTCACGCTTCTCGGTCAGCTTGATTCAGCTCAAGAACGTCTACAAGTCCTTCGGCCCGAAGCACGTCCTCGAGGGGTTCACGCTGGATGTGCCCGAGGGCGAGACGATGGTCATCATCGGCTACTCCGGCACGGGGAAGTCGGTGGCGATCAAGCACATCGTCGGCCTCCTCGAGCCGGACTCGGGCGAAGTGTGGGTGGACGGCCTCAACGTGCCCGAGCTCCCGCGACGTGAGTTGTACGCCCTGCGTTCCCGCATCGGCTACGTGTTCCAGTTCGCCGCGCTGTTCGACTCGTTCACCATCGGCGAGAACGTCGCCATGGGTCTGCGGAAGCAGGGCGAGCTGAGCGATCGCGAGATCCTGCAGCGCGTGGACGAGGCGCTCGACCTCGTCGACCTGCCCGGCGTCAACGCTCGCTACCCGGCAGAGCTGTCCGGCGGCATGCGCAAGCGTGTGGGAATCGCGCGCGCCATCGCGCTCCGGCCCAAGTACATCCTGTACGACGAGCCCACGACCGGTCTCGATCCCGTCACGAGCGCCGTGATCGACCAGCTCATGGTCCGCATGCGCGAGAAGCTCCACGTCACCGGCGTCGTCATCACGCACGACATGCGGAGCGCCTACACGGTGGGGACGCGGATCGCCATGCTCTACCAGGGACGCGTGCGATGGGAGGGAACGACGGAGGAGATCCACAACACCACCGATCCCGTCGTGCGGCAGTTCATCGAGGGGCGGCCCACCGAGGACGGCAGCGTGCCCGCGATCGCCGCCTCCGCGCCCTGATCTGGCGATGACGCGCGCGCGCGCGACGCGAGAGACTTCCGCCGGGGGAGTCGTCTTCCGCATGGACGACGGGACTCCGCTCTTTCTCCTCATTCGCGACAGCTACGCGAACTGGGGGTTTCCCAAAGGGCACGTCGAGACCGGCGAGGCGGCCGAGGATGCCGCGCTCCGCGAGGTACGCGAGGAGACCGGCCTGCACGAGCTTGCGTCGCGTGGCCTCATCGACACGATCGACTGGTACTTCCGCTTCCGTGGGCGCCTGATCCACAAGTCGTGCCACTTCTTCCTCATGGAGACCGCGGAGTCCATCACGTCTCCGCAGCGTGCTGAAGGCATCACGGCCTGCCAGTGGATTCCCTACGCGGCGGCCCACGAGGCACTGTCATACGCCAACGCGCGCGAGGTGCTGCGGCGTGGCCGCGAGATGATCGGGACACTGGTGCAGGATCGATGAGCACTGCCCAGCGTGCCACGACCCATGTGACGGCGCGCCGTGGCGCAGCCCCGCTGCCCGTGGTCGTGCTGCATACCACGCGGGACCGTGCGCGCAGCGCGATGCGGGCCGCGCTGCCTCGGCGTCGGGCCCGCCTGTTGCTCGCGCGCACCCCCACCGAGCTGGAAGCGAGCTTCCGGACCGAGCTGGTGGATGCCGCCATCGTGGATCTCGCGTCGGCGACCGACGACACCTGGCGCGCTGCCGGACTGGCGCTGGAGTTTCCGAGCGTCCCGTTCTTCGGGCTGTTGGCGCTCCGCGCCGTGGAGACGCCGACGCTGGCCCAGTGTGTCGCACTCGACTTCGCCGACGTGCTGGTCGAGACGGTGGACGATGCGCTGTGTCGCGAATTGGTGATTCGAAGCGGCTACTCGGCCCGTTTCGCGCGCGCGCTGCACGACCCGCCGGCCGCGCTGGCACTCGACACGCCGCTGCAGCAGGCCGCGTGGCGCGGCATCGTGGCGTGGGGCGGGCGCCCGGTGCGAACCCAGCACCTCGCCGACGCCCTCGGCGTGACCCGCGAGCACCTCAGTCGCACCTTCGCCGCCGACGGCTCGCCCAACCTGAAGCGGGTGATCGATCTGGTCCGTCTCATCTCCGCGGCCGAGCTGGCGAAGAACCCGGGGTACGACGTGCGTGACGTGGCCGATGTGCTCGACTTCGCCAGTTCGTCACACCTGTCGAGCACGGCCCAGCGGGTGGTGGGGACGCGCCCGGCATCGCTCTCGCGGCTGCGCGCAGTGGACCTGGTGGAGCGCTTCACCCGCGGGCACCGAAGGAGCCGGGGATGACCGGGCCGGGAGCGCCGCGCGAGTGTGCGCCCGAACGCTCCGCCTCCTCGGCAATCTGGCGGTCGAGATAGACGACATAGCCGGTGAGAAGGCGCGAAGCCTGGCCGGCACGGGCGGTGAGCTCAGTGTAGGAACCGGCCGGGATGAGGTCGGCGTGACGCGCCACGGCGAGATGCGATTCCAGGCGGAGCAACGCTCGCTTGGCCGCGAGCCAGGATTCCCGCTGTTCCTGGCTCGTGGGACGTGCGTAGCCGTCGGCGATGTGGCTCCCAACGGCGAGGGCGGTTTCCATGAGCGCATCGGACACGACCCGGGTCTCGCGGCGCACGCCGGACCGTGCGGCACGGACGACGTCGCCCGCGAGCGCCACGCTTTCCTGCCAGACCCGAAGCTCCCGGACGCCGGAGGACATGCGAGGATGCTACGGCGCCGGCGGGCGGGAGCGGCACCAGAGTGGTGCGCACGAGGGCCAAAACGCCTCCGCAGTGGTGCGTACGAGGGCCAAAACGCTTCCGCGCATGGCTCGTGCGGGACGACCCGGGCCAGTTGCTTCCGGCCAGGCCTTGTGATAATTTTCACAAGCTGATCCGCACCCTCCACCAGTAGCTCTTCCCGACCTGACGCATGGCAACCGAGACGACGCTCCGCCCCGGCGAGATCAAGGACATTCTGCTCCGCGAGATCGAAGCCGCTGACCTCCACGAGCTCGACGTCGAGGAAGTCGGTTCCGTCCTCGAAGTGAAGGACGGTATCGCGCGCATCTATGGCCTCGGCAAGGCCATGGCCGGCGAAATGCTCGAGGTCCACTCCAGCGAGACTGGCAACAACATCGTCGCCCTCGCGCTGAACCTCGAGGAGGACAACATCGGCGCCGTCGTCCTCGGCGACTACCTCCAGCTCAAGGAGGGGGACGAAGTCCGCCGCACCGGGCGCGTGCTCGAGGTACCCGTCGGCCCGGCCCTCATCGGCCGCGTCGTGGACGCCCTCGGCCGCCCCATCGACGGTAACGGCGACATCCACACGTCCTTCACCCGCAAGGTGGAGAGCGAGGCCCCCGGCATCATCGTCCGCCAGCCGGTGAAGGAGCCGCTCCAGACCGGCATCAAGGCCATCGACTCGATGATCCCGATCGGCCGCGGCCAGCGCGAGCTGATCATCGGCGACCGTGGCACCGGCAAGACGGCCATCGCGATCGACACGATCATCAACCAGAAGGGCCAGGGCGTCATCTGCGTCTACGTCGCCATCGGCCAGAAGGCGTCCACCGTGGCGTCGGTCGTCGAGCGCCTCAAGGCGTCCGGCGCGATGGACTACACCATCGTCGTCGTCGCCTCGGCCTCCGATCCGGCGCCGATGCAGTACATCGCGCCCTACTCGGGCGCGGCGATGGCCGAGTACTTCATGTACAACGAGGGTCGGCCGACGCTCTGCGTCTACGACGATCTGTCGAAGCAGGCAGCCGCCTACCGGCAGCTGTCGCTGGTGCTCCGTCGCCCGCCGGGTCGCGAAGCGTTCCCAGGCGACGTCTTCTACCTCCACTCGCGTCTTCTCGAGCGTGCCGCAAAGCTCAGTGAAGATCCGAGCGTCGTTGATGGAAAGAACATTCTGAAGCCGGGCGGTTCACTGACGGCGCTGCCGCTCAT
>DASTGQ010000189.1:0-3015 GCA_035718985.1 Gemmatimonadaceae bacterium | reverse complement strand
GTCCTGGACGATGGTATTGAAATGACGACCGCCCGTTCCGGGAAGTCAGGAGCGGGCGCTACTGCGACGAGATGAAGTTGCCGAGGATGCGGTTGGTCGCGTTCAGCACGGCGAGAGCCGCACCGCGAACCAGGTCGCCGTCGGCGAGGTAGCAGCCGAGCAGGCGGTCGGGGCCCTCGTCACCTTTCTGGATGATGGAGGTGATGACGACGTTCGCGTCGAAGGCGCGCACGACCTTGACCCCCACCAGCTCGAAGGTGATGGCGCGCTGGGTGAAAGTCTCGAGTGCCCGGATCGCGGCTTCGGCGCCCAGCCGACTGTCACCCGCGGGGCTTGCCTGGCCCTCGGCGCGACCAGTGACGGTCTCACCGGGTGCGAACTCGAGGATCACCTGGCAGGTGACGCGCCCGGAGGGCGAGCGCTCGATCGAGAACCCGGTGAACCGGAGGCGCTCGCGCTTGACGACGGTGCTGTTGGCAGCGCGGGAGGCGCTGGCCTCGCGTTCAGGGTTCGCCGCAGGCATGAAGGAAGAGGTGTGGGACCCGCGCAGGGCGGACGTCGTCGCCCGCGTTGAGTAACGACCGAGGTCACAAAACGCAACGTGAGCCCGCTTTCCGCATTCGCGGCGGCTGGTATATTCGCCGCATGACCCCTCTCCGCTCCATCCTGGCAGGGGCGCTGCTCATGGCCCTCGTTCCGGCGTCGGCGACGGCCCAGCGGCGCGACGTCGCCCGCCTCGCAGCGCAGATCCGTGACCGCATCGCTCGCGTGCCGGGCGCCGAGGTGGCGGTGAGCTACCGCGACCTCGCCACCGGCGACTCCCTCGACATCGGAGCCAACGTGGATTTCCACGCGGCGAGCACGATGAAGATCCCCGTCATGCTCGAGGTCCTGCGTGACGTGGAGGCGGGCCGCCTCGGGCTCGACCAGCAGATCCTGCTCGTGAACCGCTTTCATTCCATCGTCGACGGCTCCCCCTATTCACTGGATCCCGCGGACGACAGTGATTCGCTCGTCTACACGCTGGTCGGCCAGCGCGTACCCGTGCGGGAGCTCCTCGAGCGGATGATCGTGCGGTCGAGCAACCTCGCGACGAACGAGCTGGTCGCGCTGGTGGGAGCGGAGAACGCCAATGCGACGGCGCACGCCCTGGGCGCGACGCACCTCCGTGTCCTGCGCGGCGTGGAGGACATCAAGGCCTTCGACGCGGGCCTGAACAACACCACCACGTCGTCGGACCTTGCCGTGCTGCTCGAGCGCATCGAGCGCCACGAGGCACTCAGCGCCGGGAGCGCGCAGCTCATGAAGGAGATCCTGCTCCGCCAGCAGTTCAACGACGAGATCCCGGCTGGCCTGCCTCCCGGCACGCCAGTGGCGCACAAGACGGGCTCCATCACGGCGACGCTGCACGACGCGGCGATCGTCTATCCACCCGGCCGGAAGCCATACGTGCTCGTGGTGCTCACGCGCGCGATTCCGCAGGAATCCGTGGCTCGGTCGCTGATTGCGGACGTGTCGCGACTCACCTGGAACTACGCCACCGGTGCGGCAACGGCCGCGGACAGCCGATGAGGGTCGCATTCGCGTCCGACCACGCCGGCTGGCCCCTGCGGGAGCGAATCTTCCGTGAGCTGGCAGTCGACGGCCACGAGCTCGTGGACTGCGGTGGGCCCGTGATGGTGCCGGGCGACGACTATCCGGACGCCGCGTCCGCCGTCGCGCGCGCGGTGCTCGATGGGCGCGCCGAGCGTGGGATCCTGGTGTGCGGGAGCGGCGTGGGAGCCGGCGTAGCGGCCAACAAGGTGCACGGCATCCGGGCAGCCATGTGTCACGACAGCTTCTCGGCGCGCCAGGGCGTCGAGGACGACGACATGAATGTGTTGTGCCTTGGCGCGCGGGTGATCGGCGAGGAGCTGGCCGCCGACCTCATTCGCGACTTCCTTGGCGCGCGGTTCTCCGGGGCCGAGCGGCACCGTCGCCGGCTGGGAAAGGTGCGTGCGATGGAGGAGCGGGGTTCCCCGTGATGGCTGGCGCACTCTGCGGCGGGCACTAGCTTTGCGAGAGTGAGCCACGTCACAGTGGGTCATCCTCCTCTCTCCGCGAATCCGTGGAACCGTCGGCGCCAGTCGGACAGACCGTACTCCTGGTCGAGGACAACGAGGACAACCGGATCATCTACTCCACCGTGCTCCGCCACCAGGGGTATGGGGTGGTCGAGGCATTCGACGGCGCGCGCGCGATCGAGCTCGCGCGGACCGTCCTGCCGGACATCATCCTGATGGACATCTCGATTCCGGAGATCGACGGGTGGGAAGCGACGCGCATCCTTCGTCAGGACCCGGAGACGAAGGACATTCCCATCGTCGCGCTGACCGCGCACGCGCTGGCCGATGACCGGGAGCGCGCCACCGCGCTCGGGTTCACGTCGTATCTCGCCAAGCCTGTTGAACCGCGTGCCGTGGTGGCGGAAGTTCGCCGCTGGATCGGCGAGGGGACGGGAGCGCCGCCCGCTGCCGGCTGAGCGGATCCGGCCGGCCAGCCGACGACGCACCGCGCTCCTCGTGCTGGCGGCGTACGCGGCCGCCTGGGCGGTGGGGATCGGCTTCGGGTTCCTGCTCCGGGCGCTTGGCGTCTGGAACGGCGCCGACTGGGAGCGCGAGACGCTGCGATGGTTTCACGAGCGCCCCCTGCCCCACCTGCTGGATTCCATGATGCTCGCGGCGCCGCTGTTCGGCACGAACCTCACGGTGCTGCCGGCAATGCTGGTCGTCGGCTGGTGGCTGTGGAAGCAGCGACGCGAGCCCGTGCTTGGCGCGCACCTGCTCGTCGTTGCGCTAGGGTCGCTGTCGTTGAACCCCACGATGAAGTACCTGCTCGACCGGGACCGGCCAGCGCTCTACCCGCTGCGCGGGATGTACAACTGGGCGTCGTATCCCAGCGGCCACGCCATCCTGACGGTGGTGCTCTACTTCACGCTCGCACTGATGCTGCAGCGGGAGCGCGGCTGGCGCTGGC
>DASTGQ010000188.1:0-3310 GCA_035718985.1 Gemmatimonadaceae bacterium | reverse complement strand
TGCGCTCATAGCCGGCCCGGTCGTCGATCTGGTGGCGGAGTGCGGCGTCCACGAGCACGAGGGGTTCGTAGCCCTCCTCGCGCAGCTTGTCGCAGACGAGGGTGATGTTGGCGAGATGGCCCTGGTCGCCTTCGCTGGAGTGGGCGACGTTGGAGCCGTCCACCAGCACGAGTGGCTGAGCGGCCCCGTTGCCCTTGCGCCTCGGGGCCTCCTTGTCCGGCGATGTCGCCATCTAATCCCCGTGCGTGGTGGTTCCGTGCCTGGCGGAGTGCCCGCGGCGTGCCTGGACGCAAGAGCGCCCGGCGGGTGCCGGGCGCTCTTTCAAGTTCCAGACCGGGCGCGACTCAGGGCGTCTTGGCGCTCTGGAGCTTGGACTGGATGTCCTGTGCCTTCTTCAGGTGCGACTCGATCGTCGGCTTCGCCTTGGTGATGAGCGACTTGAGCTCGGCGTTCTGCGCGGCGCCCTCCGCGGTGTTCAGCGTCGACAGCACCGCCTGATGCGTGGCGACCTCGTGATCGATGTAGGCCTTGTCCCATGCAGCGCCCTTCGGCATGGCGTTCAGGCTGTCGACCCACGCCTTGTCCCTGGCTTCGCTGCTGTCGTTGGCGGGCATCTGCGGCGTCACGTTCAGCTTCTTCGCGAGGTCCTGCCCCATTTTCCGCAGGGCATGGTGGTCGCGCATCATGTCACGGCCGAAGGTCTTGACCTCGGCATTGGTGCCCTTGGTCGCCGCCACGCTACCGGTCGCGCTGTCGGCCATGTTCGCGTGGTCGAGGATGGCGACGATGTTGGGGTCGGTGAGCGCGGGCGCGCTCGGGGCGGTCGGCGTGGCGGCAGCGGCCGGCGTGGCAGCGGCGGCGGCGGAGTCAGCCAGCCGCGCGGAATCTTCGTTGGCCTCGTGCTTGGCGCAGGCCGAAACGAGGGTGGCGGCGCAGGCAGCGGCGATCATCGAGGTACGACGGATGGCAATGCGCATCGGTCCTCCAACGGTAGTGGTGCGGGACGTCCGGGGTGCCCCGCGCGGAGCGCAAAAAACGGACTCGTGGGGACGACGAGGCCCGGTTCCGTCAGTGCGCAAGATCACAGGCGTGAGGTGACCGGGACCCGCACGGCGCTTGCCGGGGTAGGTGATCTTTGATGCGTATGCAGATCCCCCTGAGGCGCCGCATCGGCGCCGTGCTCGCCGTGCTCCTCGGCGCCGCCACTCTGTCGTGTGGCGACGGGAAGTTCTCGCGCGCCCGGCTGGCAACCGTGTCCGGTGAAGTGGCCGAGGCCGCTGCCGCCGTGACCGGCCAGCAGGCTCTGCTGGCGAGTCAGGTGCGCGAAGAGGGACACATGGGCTTCGACACCGGGGTCTACCCCGGCGACGCCGCCCTCCGGGCGTGGCGGGACGCCGGATCGCCGTACGAATGGGCAGGCTACTACCTCCCCAGCCCGTGTCACCCGGACCAGAGCTGGTCGGGCAAACGGGAGACGCTGAACTCGCTCGGCTACGGCATTGCCGTGCTCTACGTGGGACAGCAGACGTGGGGACGAACCCCTGGTGCGCCGTACAAGGTGCCCGTGACGGTGACTCACAAGGTGCGCGAGCGCGTGGGCAAGGGTTCCAGGCGTCACACCGTGACGCGCGTCGTGCGACGGACGGTGATGCGGAAGGCGCCGCCGGCGCAGCCCGGCGAGACCTGCAACGCCGATTTCGTGAGCGCCAAACGTGGCATGCGCGACGGCGTGGACGCAGCATTCCGCACGGCGCTGGAAGGGTTCCCGACGGGGACGACCGTGTTCCTGGACATCGAGCGGATGGACCACATGCCGAAGGCGATGCGCGATTACTACTCGGCATGGGTGCGCACGATGCTCGCCGACGGACGCTACCGACCCGGCATCTACGTGCACACGGACAACGCCAACACGGTGTACGAGGACGTGAAGCGCGAGTTCGAGGCGGCGGGGCATCGCGAGGAGCCGCCGTTCTGGATCGCCAAGTCGGCCGGCTTCGACGGCCGCAAGCTGCCGAGCCAGATGGGCCACGCGTTCGCCGTCGTGTGGCAGGGCGTGCTGGACATCGAGCAGACGTTCGCCGGCCATAGCATCCCGATCGACGTCAACGTCGCGGGATCACGCTCCCCATCGTCGTCGCTGGCGTCGTACGTGAGCGCCGCAGTCGTGGGGTCGCGGTTAGGCGACTGAGAGCTGCGCGTGAGACGTGAAACGTGAGAGGTGAGACGTGACTGCGTTGGCAGTGACGTCTCACCTCTCACGCTTCACGAGCAGTTCACCCGGTGGCGATCCGCTTGAGTGCCTCGAGCGCCTGGACGGCGCGGGGGCTCGGGAGCGCGCCGTCGGCCATCGCCTTCACGAGCTGGTCGTCGCGGTGGTAGAGGTCGTTGCCGAAGTAGAGCTGGCCGTCCTTCACGTACGCCGTGGCGTACTCGATGTATACCGGCAGCTTGTGCGGCAGCTTGACCGAGTTGTTGTCCTGGCCCTGCTCGTACTGCGTCACCTTCGCCTGGTCCCAGCCGAGCACCCACGCCGCGAGATCCACCGGCTTCTCGACGCGGATGCAGCCGTGGCTGAACGCGCGCACGTCCTTGTCGAACAGCTCCTTCTGCGGCGTGTCGTGCAGGTAGATGTTGAAGTCGTTGGGGAAGAGGAACTTCACGAGGCCGAGCGAGTTCTGCGGACCGGGCTTCTGCCGGATGCGCGTGACGCCCCCATCCTTGTAGTACTCCAGGTTGTTGGCCGCCATGTAATTGGGGTCGGCGGCAATCTTCGGCGCCGTTTCCTTGGCCTGGATGTCGGGCGTGATGTTCCAGTACGGACGGAAGACGACGGTCTCCATGGAGTCGGCGAACACCGGGGTCGCCTTGTCCTCGTACTCCTGCCCGACGATGACCTTCATGTCGAGCGCCTTGCGGCCGCTGTCGTACGCGGTGAGCTGGAACGCGGGGACGTTGACGAGGATGTAGCGCTGGCCGAGCGAGCGCGGCATCCATCGGTCGCGCTCGAGGTTGGCGGCGATCTGCCCGAGCCGGTACGCGGCGGGGACGTTGAGCGCGTCGAGCGTCTCGCTGCCGAGCGCGCTGTCCACGACGATGCCGTGGTGTGCCTGGAACTGGGCGATGCCCCCGGCGAGGCCGGCGTCGACCACGCCAGCAGCGGCGCCGGAGTCACCAGGCACGCTGATGCCCTCGGCGGTGAGGCGCGCACGGAGCGCGGCGAGGCGCTGCGGCGAGTCGTGGTCGCCGCGCTTGAGCGCCTTGCCGGCGGGCACCTTGGGGAAGCCGCCCTTGTTGACGATGTCGCGGT
>DASTGQ010000187.1:0-3354 GCA_035718985.1 Gemmatimonadaceae bacterium | reverse complement strand
GATTCACGGTGACGCTCTTCTTCACCCGCAGCCCCTCTGGCTGGGCGGCCACCTCGACCTTTGGTGTCGTGACGGTGAGCTGTTCACTGGCGAACACATCGAGCAGCCCGACGCCGACCACGGCGGCGGTGGCGAAGACCGCCCGCGCCCGGTTGTTCTCCGGGTTGGCCATCGTCTTCGCGAGCAGCGCGAGGTCCATCGTGTCGCCGGCGACGCGGGCGACGGCGAAGCCCGTAGGCTTGGGATCCATCAGCAGCCCGACACCGGCCGCGATCTCCCGCACGCCGAGGGCGCGCATGAGAGCCTTGTTGCCATCGGCGTCTGCAACGCCAACGAGGCGGCTCATGACGCGTGGCGCGAGAATCTGTGCGGAACCGAGCCCGATGCTGAACCAGCCGAGCCCCTGCGCGAGCTTGTCAGCGCGCTTCGCCTTGGGCAGGTCCACCTCGCGCTCGACGCCATCGCTCGTCACGCGTCCGCCATCCCCGCTGCGGCGAATCGCCTTCGGCCTCGCGCCGAAGGTGCTCGCCGCGCCACTGTCCACTCCGCCGTAATGCGCTTCCGTCTCCATCGTATCCTCCGCGGGAAAAATTCCGGACCGGAGAGGAGTCGCGAAGCATAGTGTGTACCGCGATGCAGAATTGTGCGCGCGTCCGCTACACGTGCTCGCTACGTACGTTCGTACAGCGTGTAGCCTGACATCTTGTGCATCGCCTTGCGACGACTGGGACGGCCGAGGTAGCTGAGTGCGCGCCAGAGCCACATCAGCTTCATCTCGCGGTTCAGTCGCCGGGCTTCCTCCATGCCGCTGCGGAACTCGATCTCGCGCCAGCCGAGTGGTGCGAAGAAGGCGGCGCTGTCCGGCGGGCCGAAGCGGAATGGTGCTCGCCCTGCCTCGACGCTCTTTCCCCACATGCGCGTCATGAGCTGGAGCAGCATCGGACTGGCGATGTCGGTGATCCACCACCGGATGCTCCGCTGCGCATGCAGCGCACGCGCGAGCGACGCGACGTTCTCGTCGCCGAGGTAGATGAGCAGCCCTTCGGTGACGACGAGCGCAGTGCGCGCCACGCCGGCGACGCGGCGCAGCACGTCGTCGCGCTCGGTCGCGTTGGCGAGGTCGGCGGCGATGGCCTCGTAGCGACACTTCGGCGTCTCACCGCGCATCGCGTTCGCCTTGTACTCGATCATCGCCGGGAGGTCCACGTCGAACCACTGCAGCGTGGGCGGGAGCGGGAGGCGCCACGCGCGCGCATCGAGGCCTGCGGCGAGGTTGATGACGGTGTCCACGCCGTGGTTGCGGACGCGGTCCATGATCATCTCGTCGAACACGGCGGTGCGGACGATCATCGCCCACGCCATCTGGCGTCCCCGCTTCATCTCCCCGACGATCTGGTGGCCGCGCTCGCCCGCGAGCCGCTCGGCATAGGGATCCCGGAAGAGCGCATCGGGACGCGCGGTCTCCATGGCGCGGTAGACAGCGACCCAGCGGGCGGTGTCGGAGACGCTTTCGATGGGCACGGTCTGGTTACCGATCAGGGTGAATCGTGAGACGTGAATCGTAACAGCAACCGCAGCAACGGTTCACGGGCTCACGGCGGTTCAGAGCTGTCAGTTCGTCAGTGACATGGGTCACATGCTTCCACGACGGGCTCGGCGGCAGCTTTGTCGGGCGTGACGAGGCGCGAGCGGGGAACGTCCAACTAGCACATGAGCCCGATGCAACAGGTATTGCAGCGAACCGCGTGGATCCACAAGACGGGGAAGGTCGTCGCGGTTGCGGCGTCCACCTGCGCCGCGCTCGTTTCCGTCGTCACCGCGCTCTATTCCTATGGGGTGATCGGCAAGTCCGAGGCGCACCAGTCGATCGGCAACATCGGCGCCGCGTGGGTGGGGCTGAAGCCGGCGATCGACAGCGCGTCGGCGATCGGCGACACGGTGCACTACGCGGCGACGATCACCGACAAGACGGGCAGCATCCTCGTGGGCGCGCGGCCCACCTGGACGACGGGCGACAGCGCGGTGGCGCGCGTGCTTCCCGACGGCTCCGTGATCGCGCGCGGTCCGGGTTCGACGACAGTGAGCGTGGTGGTGGGCGCGCTGGTGGCGCACGCGAGAGTCGTGGTGCGGCAGCGGGTGGCGTCGGTTGAGCTGGACGGCGTGCATGGCGACAGCGGCCTGGTGCTGGCCGAGGGCGCAACGATGCCGCTTCGAGCCCGGGCACTCGATGCACGCGGCCATGCGGTGGCCGGCGTGCACGTGGACTGGCAGGCGGACGACAGCGCGGTGGTGTCGCTGGACAGCGCGGGCGTGCTCGCCGGCCGCAACGCCGGCCGCACGACGCTGTCGGCGCGGATGGACGGCGTGGCGACGCGCTCCCCGGTCACGGTGGTGACGACTGCCGCCGCGGTGGAAGTGGTGGCGGGAACGGAGCAGCACGCCCCCGCCGGCAGCACGCTCTCACGTGCGGTCGTGGTGCGCGCGACGAACCATCGCGGCGCGCCGGCGCCTCGGCAGATGGTGACGTTCAGGACGGCGGACGGGCAGGGCAGCGTGGATCCGCGCACGGTGCTCACCGATGCGGACGGCCGCGCGCGCGCCACCTGGACGCTGGGCGCGTACCCCGGACGACAGACGCTGCTGGCAACGGTGGAGAAGGTGGACTCGGCGGCGGCGGTGGTGGCCGAGGCCGATCCGATCGCGAGCAACACGCGCGTCGTGGTACTCGATGACCACCTGAGCGCGACAGCGGGTGCGACGATCGCCGACTCCGTGGCCGTGCGCGTGACGGACTCCACGGGGCGTGCCCTGGTGGACGTCCCGGTGCGCTGGACGGCGCTGTCGGGCGGTGTGGCGGAGGCGGTGGATGCGCGCACCGACTCCACGGGCGTGGCGCGCGCGCACTGGACACTGGCGAAGAAGACGGGCGTGCAGCGGCTCAAGGCCGAAGTCGGGAGCGCGAGCGCGCACGGCGTGCCGCCCGTCATGCTGAGCGCGCGGGCGGTGGCCGGTGCTCCGGTGCAGCTCGCCGTCGTGAGCGGGGACGAGCAGCACGCCGCGGCGGGATCCACGCTGCCGAAATCCGTGGTGGTCGAGGTGACCGACGCGAGCGGGAGTGGCGTGGCCGACGTGCCGCTGGCGCTCTCGCTCTCGGGAGGCGCGGTGCCGGACAGCGCGCCGCACACCGACTCGCTCGGCCGCGCACGCATCAGGTGGACGATGGGCCACGGCGCGCGCGAGTACACGCTCGCCGTGCACGTGGATGGGATCAAGCCACTGCTCAAGGTGTCGGCGCACGCGACGCCGGCGAAGGCGGCCAACCTCTCGTTCGAGGACGGACCGGCGAGCCACACC
>DASTGQ010000186.1:0-4947 GCA_035718985.1 Gemmatimonadaceae bacterium | reverse complement strand
CATCCTCGGCAGCGTGGTGCTGGACGCCGTGGTGAAGCACTTCCTCGGGCATACGTACGCCAGCATCGGCCTCGGCGCGCCGAGTGGGCAGGCCCTCGAGGCGCTGGTCGGATATGGGATGATCGGCTATTTCATCACCCTGCGAACGCCGGGCCGTCGCGCCACGACGGTCTCGATGCTGTTGATCGCTGCCCTCGTGCTGGCGATCAGCTTTGGCCGATTGTACCTCGGCCTGCGGTACTTCAGCGACATCGTGAGCGGGCTCGCCGCCGGCGGCGTCTGGCTGGCCGCCTCCATCACCGGGCTCGAGGTGGCGCGCCGTCGATCCAGCCGCGAGCAGCGCGGTGTCGTGGATCGGCGGGAGGAGCGGGTCGAGTTCGGGGAGTGAATGGTTGCCACCGGCGACGTGCGAGTGCGAGGAAGGTGGAGGCGCACCCGAACCGTCAGCGCCGACGCCTTCACGTCTGACCCTTCACGCCTCACCTTTCCGCACCCACGTTCTACCGCACGCGCTTTCACGTCTTACGCTTCACGCTGCACGTCTCACGGTTCTCGTTCGTCTCGCGTCTCACCCTTCATCCCGCGTTTCCATGCCCGACTCCTCTCGCCAGGTGCGCCACTTCCGTTGGGACGACATGCCGAAGGAGCGTGTCACCGACAGCATCTCCCGCCGCCTCATCACCGGCGACGGGATGATGCTCGCGCACGTCTACCTCGCCAAGGATGCGCTGGTGCCGCAGCACTCGCACCACAACGAGCAGCTGACCTACATCCTCGAGGGGGCACTGAAGTTCTGGATCGGCGCCGATCGCACGCAGGAAGTGATCGTGCGCGCGGGTGAAGTGCTGCACATCCCCTCCAACGTGCCGCACGAGGCGCGCGCGCTGGAGGACACGCTCGACGTGGACATCTTCAACCCGCCGCGTCAGGACTGGCTCGACGGCACTGACAGCTACTTCCACCGGACGAAGTAGTCATGGACCTCGGACTGCGTGGGAAGGTCGCGCTCGTGGCCGCGTCGAGCAGTGGACTCGGGCGCGCGGTGGCAGCGGAGCTGGCGCGCGAGGGCGCGAACCTCGTGATGTGCGCGCGCGGCGAGGAACGGCTCACCGCGGCTGCGCGGGCCATTCGCGACGAGACGGGCGTTCGCGTGGAATCCGTCGCGGCCGACCTGTCGGAGCTGACGGGCGTGCACCGCGTCATCGACACGGCCATGCGCGCCTTCGGCCGCGTGGACGTGCTCGTCACGAATGCGGGGGGCCCACCAGCGGGCCCATTCGAGAGCCACTCTCATGAGACGTGGCAGGCCGCCGTGCGCCAGAACCTCGACAGCGTGGTGGAGCTCGTGCGCGCCACGCTCCCCGGCATGAAGGAGCGGCGCTGGGGGCGGATCATCAACGTGACGTCCATCGCCGTCAAGCAGCCGGTGGACGGGTTGATCCTCTCCAACAGCGTGCGTGCCGCGGTCACCGGGTTCGCGCGCACGCTCGCGAATGAAGTGGCACCGTTCGGAATCACGGTGAACAACGTGATGCCCGGCTACACACGCACCCAGCGGGTGGAAGACCTGGCGGCGAAGAATGCCGCGATGCGCGACACGAGTCCTGCCGCCGAGCTGGCGCTGTTCGAGCGGCAGATTCCGATGGGGCGGTTGGGCGAGCCGGCGGAGTTCGCGGCGATGGTGACGTTCCTCGCCTCGGAGCGTGCGAGCTACACCACGGGCGCCTCCATCCCCGTGGACGGCGGCTGGATCCGCGCGCTCGTGTGAGGACGACCTGACTGACCCGCGCGCCGTTGCGCGGGTCAGCCGTCCGCGTAGGAGAAGTGGATGGCGAGGGTCCGGGCGAGCGCGTCCTGATAGACGGCGCGCCACCGCTCCGGCGTCACGAGGGGCGGGCGCGGCGTGAGGCGCCACGCCAGTCGCAGCGCGGTCACCAGTCGCTCCGGCGGATGATCCTGCGCGCGCGACTCGGCACAGAGCTGTTCCACCGCCCGCGCCAGTGCGCCGCTCCCGGCATCGGCCTGCGTTGCCGACACGAACGCGTCCTTCAGCGTCGTCATCGTCTCGTCACTGAAGGCGAGCGCTTCGTCCATCGCCACCGGCGTGACGACGGCATCCTCGTCATCGCGACCGGTGATGACGCGGCGCACCGAGGCGAGCGCGCGGGTGTCGGTGCGCCGCTTCCGCTCGGCGATGGCGCGCGCCTTGGACAAGCGCGCATCGAAGCGCGTGCGGGCTTCCTCGGACGTCTGCGACTCGCGATAGCGCTCGAGCAGCAGCACTTCGTCGTCGTAGCGCTTGAGCGAGCGGTACAGTGCCGCGAGCCGACCGCACAACCAGCCCGGCAGCTCGGGCCTCGTCTTCGCACATGTGTCGAGCGTGAGCTCGAGCAATCGTACCGCTTCGCTGGCGTCGCCAGCGCGTTGCAGGACTTCGGCGTAGCGAACCTGCTCCGCCGCCGGTCCGTTGAATTCATCGGGTAACGCTTTATATCCTGGCACGCCTGGTCGGAGCTGGAACGATGGAGCCGTGGGGCCGCTCCTTCATATGCGCACGAGTGTCGCGCGGCGCAAGCATCCTCTCAGAATGGCAGGTCGTCGTCGTCGTGCGGCGGCGCGTCGTCAAAGGGCGGCGGCCCGTCGAGCGGCGCCTCGCCGACGCGTGGCGCCGCGGCGCCCGAGCGCCTCGCGACCGGGGGAGGATAGGGGCTCGGCGAGCCATCGCGTGACGGCCAGATCACACCGTCGCATCCGGGACCGCCACGTTCGCGCGGCTTGTTGCGGCACTTGAAGTCGGGCGCGCGCGGATTGCGCTTCGACGCGCGGTCATCCCACATCGCGCTACCGCAAACAGGACAGAGCGGCATCCCGTTCGCGTCCACCGCCCCCGCCGGCGGTGCGGCGCCCTTTGGGGCTGCAGCGGATGCGGGGGCTGCAGCCGACGCGGGGGCTGCCGCGGCCGGTGAGCGGCCGTCGCGCGGCGGCCAGATCACGCCGTCACAATTGCGATCCTTGCACTTGAAGTCGGGCGCCTTCGGGTTGCGCTTGGATTCGCGGTTGTCCCACATCGGCCCCTGACACCTGGGGCAGACGGGGGCGGCGGTGGACTGATCGGTCTGTGATGACTCGGACATTGGAGGAGCGGAGTGAAGAAGGGCGGGCCGAAAAGTAGCATGGCGCCTCGGGCTCGGTGCACCGGGCTCGGTCATTCCACACGCCGGGCTCGGCTGCTGCTGCCGCCCGCATGTCGCCGACTCGCAGGGGCCGGCTTCTTGCTTTTTCCGCCCGCCAACCGATTGAATGAGGTTACGCGATGCGCTTCGGCGGTGGTGGACGCAGTTCCAATCTGGAGGATCGGCGCGGCTTCGGCGGCCGAGCCGGTGTTGGCATCGGCGGCACGGCGGTGCTGCTCATCCTCAGCCTGTTGTTCGGCCGGAACCTGTTCAACGATGTCGGCGTATCGCCATCCGCGGTTTCTGCCTCGAATGGCGGACTCAGCCCCGCCGACTCCGCAGCGGAGGAGCCCGAGGTGCAAGTCGTGTCCGGCGTGCTGGACGACGTACAGCAGACGTGGGCGACGCTGCTGCCCAAGTACGGCACCCAGTACACGGACGCCAAGCTCGTGCTCTTCCGCGACTACACGCCGACTGGTTGTGGGACGGGCCAGACGGCGATGGGACCCTTCTACTGCCCCGTGGACCAGAAGGTCTACCTCGACCTCGGCTTCTTCGATGAGCTGCGCAACAAGTTCGGGGCGGCGGGCGACTTCGCGCAGGGCTACGTGATCGCGCACGAGCTCGGGCATCACGTGCAGAAGCTCCTCGGCACGGAGGCGCAGGTGCACCGCGCCGAGCAGAACGACCCGCAGAACGCCAACGAGTACTCGGTGCGCCTCGAGCTGCAGGCCGACTGCTACGCCGGCGTGTGGGGTCACAGCGCGCAGCAGCGCGGCAAGCTGGATCCGGGCGACATGCAGGAAGGGCTCAACGCTGCGGCGTCCGTCGGCGACGACCGCATCCTCAGCCAGGCGGGGCGCAGCGTGAACGCCGAGTCGTTCACGCACGGCTCGAGCGCGCAGCGCGAGAGCTGGTTCAAGCGCGGCTTCGACTCGGGAGATCCGCAGCAGTGTGACACATTCGCCGGGCGCTGAAGCGCCGCGGCTTATCGGTGCATCGGTTCTTCGGTTTACGGCCTGCCTCGGGACGTCAGGAGCGCGCCCGAGGCAGGCCGTAAACCGATAAGCCGAAGCACCGACGAACCGCCATTCTCAGACGGCGTCACTCAGACTGGTGAAGTTGAAATCCCGCACCTTCAGCGTCGGCATCACCACGTTGCCGCCCGACTCGGTGCCCGCGATCCGCTCGGCGCGGCCGATCGCTTCCAGGTTGTTCAGCATGAACAGCGGGCTCTCGTTGAAGCGGAAGTTCTTCACGGCCTTCGTGATCTTGCCGTTCTCGATCAGGAACGTGCCGTCACGCGTGAGGCCGGTGTAGAGCACGGTGCGCGGATCCACCTGGCGCAGGTACCACAGCCGCGTGACGAGGATGCCGCGCGGCGTGGAGGCTATCATCTGCTCCGTCGTCGCATCGCCGCCCGCCATCTTCACGGCACCGAGACCGCCGTTGGGGCGTGCGCCCTTCTTCTGCGCCCAGAAACGCGAGTACTGCAGCTCCTTCAGCACGCCGTTCTCGATCCACACCTCGCGGCCGAGCGGCAATCCTTCGCCCGTCCAGGGCTGGCCGAGGAGCTGCGGATCGGCCGGGTCGCTGTAGATGGTGACGCGCGGGTCCACGATCTTCTCGCCGATCTTCGTGCCGCCGCCCTGCTTCTGCGCCCAGTAGCGGTCGTACGACAGGTTCTTCACGACGCCGTTCTCGATCCACACGACGCGCTGGCCGGGGAGCCCCTCGGTCGTGAACGGCACCGTCGCGGTGTCGGGATCCATCG
>DASTGQ010000185.1:0-3044 GCA_035718985.1 Gemmatimonadaceae bacterium | reverse complement strand
GCACGTTCTCGCCGTCACCGAGATCACCATACGCGATGGCCTCGTGCTCGGCATCGTCCACGTCGTTCTCGTAGCCGTACACGGTCCACGTGCCGAAGTTGGTCGGCAGCCGGGCCTCGGCCACACGATGCACCAGTCGCTCGTGCTTGAGCCGGTGCGCGACGAGCTGGGCCACGGTGATGAAGGTGAGGCCGTGTTCGCGCGCGAACGCCTCGAGCTGGGGCCGCCGCGCAGTCGTGCCGTCCTCGTTCAGGATCTCGCAGATCACGCCCGCGGGATACACGCCGGCCAGCCGGGCGAGATCCACCGCGGCCTCCGTGTGGCCGACGCGCTGCAGCACGCCGCCATCCCGGGCGCGCAGCGGATGAACGTGCCCGCCATGCCGCAGGTCGGATGGCACGGTGGCCGGATCCACGAGCGTGCGCACGGTGGTCGCGCGATCCTGCGCGCTGATCCCCGTCGTCACGCCGAAGCGCGGGGACGCATCAACGCTCACCGTGTAGGCGGTGCGGTATTCGTCCGGGTTGCTGTCTGCCATCGGCGGCAGCTCGAGCTGCTCCACGCGCTCGCCGGGAAGCGCGACGCAGATCAGGCCGCCGGCGCGCTTGATCATGAAGTTGATCAGTTCCGGCGTGACGAGCTGCGCGGCGCAGATCAGGTCGCCCTCGTTCTCGCGGTCCTCGTCATCGGCGACGATGACGAGCTTTCCCGCGGCGATGTCGGCGATGGCTTCGGCGACGGTATTGAAAGGCATGTGCTCCCCTTGAGAAGACGCGCTCACCGCGCCATGGCGTACGGAGCCACGAGCTGACGGACGTACTTGCCAACCATGTCCGCCTCGACGTGCACTTCGTCGCCGGCACGCAGCGCACCGAGCGTGGTGTGCCGCGCCGTGTGGTCGATGAGGCTCAACTGAAGAATCCCCGGCGAGGGCAGCGCGTTCACGGTGAGGCTCACCCCGTCCACGGCCACGGAACCGTGCAGCACCATGAGCGGCTCGAGCTCGGCCGGCAGGCGGACGTTCACGAGCAGCGCATCGCCGCGGCGCTCGACCGCTTCCACTTCGCCCACACCGTCCACGTGTCCCTGCACGAGGTGGCCGCCAAGACGGTCGCCGAGGCGCATCGCGCGCTCGAGGTTCACGCGCCGACCGTCCGACCAGTCGCCGATGGTCGTGCGCCCGAGCGTGGTCACGACGGCGGCGACCTCGAACCAGCCCTCACCGATGGCGAGCACGGTGAGGCAGGCGCCATTCATCGCGATGCTTTCACCGATGGCCAGCCCCGTGTAGCGTGACGCGATGCGGAGCGTCCGCCCCGCGTCCGTCCGCTCCACGCGCTCGACGACGCCAACGTCGTCAACCAATCCGGTGAACATGTCAAATCGCTCCGGCCTCCCTCAGCCGGGAGGCGCATAGACCGTCAGCTCGTCGTCCCCGAACCGTGCCGACCGAACGACTCGCCAGCGCGGCGCGTCGTCGATCGTGGCTGCGGGAAACGCGCTGAAGGGATTCAGCGCGCCCGTACCGAGCACGAGGGGTGACCGAAACATAATCAGTCGGTCCACCAGCGCCTCCTGGATCAGCGAGGCGGCGAGCGCGGCGCCGCCCTCGACGAGGATCGAGCGGATGTGGCGCGCCCGAAGCGCGCGGAGCGCGTCACCGAGCGTCGCCGCATGCAGCAGCTCCACGCCGGCCTGCTCGAGCGCCAGCGCGTGCTGCGGCTCCGGCGCCCAGCAGACCACGATCGTCGGCGTCTCGCGCGCGGAGCGCACGAGCTTCGACGTCAGGGGAAGTCGCGCCGAGGTGTCGAAGACCACCCGCGTCGGTGGCACGCGGGGCTGCTCGTAGCCGCGCACGGTGAGCTGCGGGTCGTCGGCGAGCGCGGTGCCGATCCCGACCGCCACCGCATCAGAGCCGGCCCGCAGGCGATGCACCTCGGCGCGCGCCTCGTGTCCCGTCAGCCAGCCCGGCCGCCGGGTGGCATCGGACATCGCCCCATCCAGCGAGAGCGCGAGCTTGAGCCGCACGAACGGCCGGTCCGACGCGAGGGCGTGGAAGAAGACAGCGTTCAGCTCCCGGGCCGATGCCTCACCGAGGCCAATCTCGACCGTGAGCCCAGCCGCACGCAGCCGCGCCGCGCCGCCGGCAGCCACGGGATTCGGGTCGGCCACCGCGATCACGACACGATGGATGCCCGCCGCGAGAATGGCGTCCGTGCACGGCGGCGTGCGACCCTGGTGGTTGCACGGTTCCAGGGTGACGTACAGCGTGGCGCCGCGCGCGCGCTCGCCCGCCGAGCGCAACGCCTCGACTTCGGCGTGGGACTCGCCATAGCGCCGATGGAATCCTTCGCCGACGATGACACCGTCGCGGACGACGACGGCGCCGACCATCGGGTTCGGCGCCGTCCGTCCCCATCCTTCTTCCGCGAGATCGAGCGCGCGGCGCATGAATGCGCCATCAGCTGGAGCCGCCGCGCGCTCGCGGGATGTCATGTGCTAGAAGCCCAGGCGGAATCCAACCGAGCCGTACGTCTGGGACCTGTCGGCGCGTCCCGACCGGAACGTGTTGTAGGTATTCACCGTGCCGCCCGAGACCTGGCCGATCTCTCCCGTCAGCTTGAGAAGGAAGAGGTGCAGCGTCGCGTCCACGAAGTAGTTCGTGCGGGTCATCGACTGCGACGTGCCCGGCACGGTAGCCGTGGTGGTGAAGGACGACGGTGGAATCGTGGGCTGCGTCCCGCTCACCGTGGCGGTGATGCTCGCGGACTGGTCGTACTTGTCCTGGCCGACACCGGCGGCGAGCCCGAAGATGATGAGGCTCTTGCTCGCCACGAGGCGCCACCCCGACGTCTTCACCTTGAAGTCGTTGACGGTGAGCGTGGCCGTCGTCGGACCAGTCAGGAGGTTGTTGTATGTCGCGGTTCCCACGATCGTCGTCGTCGGCAGGTCACGCTTCAGGTACGTGAACGACACGCCCGGAACGATGAGGGACTCGGACAGCAGTCCGATCCGCGCACCGTAGCCGACCTGGAGGTTGTTGT
>DASTGQ010000184.1:0-2544 GCA_035718985.1 Gemmatimonadaceae bacterium | reverse complement strand
GAACTCCGCGCTGGAGCGGCTGCGGACGAATGACGTGCGATATCGGGCCGTGCTGGTCAACGACTGAGCGCGGTGTGCGCTCAGCCGGGCGGACGAGTACGCGGCAGCGCCGTCGGCGGCAGGATGTTGTTCAGCCGCATGTAGTTCGAGAGCTGGCTGTAGTGATCCGCCATGTCGGTCAGGTGTCCGATCGCCGCACCGGCCCGCACCATGGAGCGTGTCTGCCCGTTCGGCAGCGTCATGGTGCTCTGCTCGGCGAGCTTTGCGTCGTCGAGCTGCGCGAGCGCATCCTCGCAGAACTTGAACGACTGCTTCAGCTGCGTGACCAGCTTGTCCTTCGGCCACTTCGCCTTCACCGAGTCCGGCGTGGACGTCTCGTCGGCGGCGCGCTGGGCCTTCATCGCGCCGAACAGGTTGCAGTAGAAGTAATTGTCGTCCGTCAGGTGCTGCGCGATGTAGCCGATGGTGAGCTGCGCCGGCGTGGGCTTGTAGCCGAGGAGGCGCTCGGGGATCGAGTCGAACGCCTGGGCAAGGCGCTGCTGGTACCCCAGCGTGCGCTGCTTCACGAAGGTCGTGATCGGATTGCTTGACGGCGCCGGCTGCTGGGCCCCGAGCGCGAGGGGCACGGCGAGCAGGAGGAGTGCTGCGCGCGAGAATCGCATACGGACCTCGACGAAAGAGAGATGATGCGGGAGAATTGACTGGCGCGGGCGGTCGCTCGCTAGCCCTGCTGGCCGGGGGGCGCCTCGAACACGATGTCCTGGGCGCCATGGTAGAGCACGTAGCGGCCCATCTCCTCGAGCCGCTCCCTGCCCTCGGTGATCTCGAGAAAGTGATTGCCGGCGAGCTGGCCGACCTTGCTCGCGAAGTGAGCCGAGCCGTAGGCGAAGAGGAGCTCGGTCTCGCTGATCCCGCCCGGGTACCAGAGCAGGTCGCCGCGCGACGGATGGCTGGTGTGGTTTTCGTAGCCGACGCCGAGCTGGTAGTCGCCGAGCGGGATCCAGCACGCCTCGCCGCTCCAGCGGGCGTGGATCACGCGCTGGCGATAGGGGAGGAGCGCCGAGAAGGCGGCGCAGGTGCGGGGTGCGCGGTCGACGAGGAGCTTCGCGGTGAAGACGAAGTCGTTGGCGACGGTGATGGTGATCAGGTTGGGCATCAGGGGCGTCGGGGGCACGCTCACGCGGGTCGCGAGATCAAGCAGGAACGTAGGCCAACCGGATCACATCCTCGCCAATCCGGTCATGAGACACGAGGCGGAGCGGCGGCCGGGGTCCGGCGAAGTATGGCTTGCCGTGACCGAGCACGACGGGGTGCAGGTAGATCCGATACTCGTCGATCAGGCCAAGGTCGGTGAGGCTTCGCGCCAGCTCCGGGCCAGCAACTTCGATCTCCCCGTCGCGCTCGGCCTTCAGCTGGCGGATCGTGCCCTCGAGATCATCCTGAACGAGCGTGGCGTTGGGGCCGACGGACTTCAACGAGCGCGAGACGACCCATTTTGGCTGGTTGCGCCATGCCGAGGCGAACGCGCGTTCCCCTGCATCCCATTCAGGATGATCGTCGTCCCAGTAACGCATGATCTCATAGATCCTGCGACCGTACACACTGCCCGCCTGTCCCTGAGCCTCCTCGATGAAATGGCGGAAGAGCGTGGGGCTCGGCGCAAAGCGCAGATGATCGACGTAGCCGTCCAGGGACTGGTTCATCCCGAACACGAGCTTGGCCATACCGACCTCCTTTCCTCTTGCGGCATCTGCGCGCACGCTCGACTCGACGGACGGGTCGCTGCGGTCGGTCAGGCGGGAGAGCGTGCCGGCGCGTCCGGTTGACCGCAAGGTTGGACGTTAAGCTGACGTGCGCGTGCGATCCGCTGTCATTCGATCAATACATTCGCCTGCTGCAACATCGGCTTCGGAATCGCAAGTCCAAGCGCCTTCGCGGCATTGGAGTGCGCGGCTGCCCGACGACATCGAATGTCCATAGGCCGAGGGACGCGGGCAGGGCGACTACAAGGCCCGACGCTTGCTGTTCACGTAACCGTTTCCGTGCAGAAGATCCATGAACCGTGCGATCCGGCACGCTGCATGATGCACCGAGTTTAACGCCGAACGTTGAGGGGTAACGTGCCCGCCGACCAGATGCGGACCGAAGATCAAAGCATGCGCCGGCGGGCCCGGTCGATCGTTAAGACTGAGGCTCCGACGCGGCGAGCGGCTTGTAGAGGTTGATGTTCGTAGGTGCATAGCCGAGCTTGGCATACAGAGCCTGTGCCGCGGCGTTGTGACCGAAGACATGCAGGGCCACGCCCGCAAGTCCCAGGCGCCGCGCCTCCTCCTCGAGCGCCAAGAGTGCGCGATAAGCATGGCCGCGGCGGCGGTGCTTCGGGTCGATCTCGATGTCGTACACGTAGGCCACTGGAGCGTTGAACTTCGTCTTCACGGCGAACCACAGTACGCCGACCGGCCAATCGTTTCCGTCCAGCACAGAGAACAGATGGTTGTCGGGCGTCGAGAGCCCTCGAGGCAACAACTTGGCATGTTCCTCGGC
>DASTGQ010000183.1:0-3198 GCA_035718985.1 Gemmatimonadaceae bacterium | reverse complement strand
TGGCCTCGATCGTCTGGCCGCGCGGGCGCGCGAGCGCCGCCCCGGTGCGCGAGAGATCCGGCTGCGGCGCTCCCGGCGACACCGGCTCCGCCGTCGCCGTCGGATCCACCTGTGGCGCGAGGGCGCTGTCCCCCCGGCGTGCCGCGCGTTCGGCCGCCGCCGGAATCCCACCGTTCTCGTCCATGGCGGAGCGCAGTGCACTTTGCTTGCCGCGCGTGGGTAGGTGAGTAGGTGGGTAGGTGGGTAGGTGAGGACGGATAAGGATGAGGGGTGAGTCGGCAGAGCCGACTCACCCCTTTCCGATTTCCACCCACATTCTCACCTACTCACCTACCCACCTACCATCCTCTCGCCTGCCCGTCGTGCCGGGGATCCGCTACACCGATCCAGGTGTCCCCCTGCCGCGCCACCAGATAGATGCGCGCGTACTCGAACCCGGGAGGCGTTGGCTGGTAGCCCATGGCACGAACGGCCTCGAGCACGGAGGGGTCGATCCCGCTCTCTACCTCGACCTCCGTGTTGCCGGCGCTCGGCGTCAGGCGGGGCATGCGCACCGCCTCGAGTGGGTTCAGCCCGTAGCCCACCATGTACCAGATGGTCTGGGCGATCGCGAGCGGAATGCGCCCGCCTCCCGGCGAGCCGATCACGAGCTCGACACGTCCATCATGCAGCATGAGCGTCGGGGCGATGGTGGTGATGCGCGTCAGCCACGCGGGTGCGTCCGTGCGATCCAGCTCTGCGCGCGTGAGCGTGGCGCCGGAGTTGTTGAGGAAGAATCCATCCACCGCGGCGCCGCTGCCGAACACGCTGCTGTTCGTGACCGTCACGGCCACGGCATTCCCCTCGGCATCGGTGACCGAGATGTGCGTGGTCTCACCGCCGGATGGGCCGTCGTTCCCGGCGCTCGTCATGCTGCCCACGGGGGCCGCCCCGTAGGGCTCCAGCGCGCGGCACGCCCCGGGTGACGGCGCCGCATCGTACGCAACGGCATCC
Source organism: Gemmatimonadaceae bacterium (assembly GCA_035718985.1). Lineage (GTDB taxonomy): Bacteria > Gemmatimonadota > Gemmatimonadetes > Gemmatimonadales > Gemmatimonadaceae > AG11. Next base: position 2,205 of record DASTGQ010000183.1, on the reverse strand, counting down.
GTCGCGCGCACGACGCTCGCCGCCGTGCCCGATCCGACGTCGCCCTCGCGCGAGGCGACATACGCATCCGAGATGAGCCCGCGCGCCGGGACGGTGCGCCAGCGGGGATCGAAGTTCACGCGGTTTGCCGTCTGGCCCACGCGCATCGCCGACACGAACAGATCGAACGCGCGCGCATCGCGTGTCGGCAGGCCGAGCGACGCAAGCCGCGCCGGTTCGAGCAGCTTCACCGTCTCCAGGAGCTGCAGCCCGCCCTCCGGTGGCGGCGCGGAGAGCAGCACGCGGTCACCGTACGCGGCGCAGAGCGGCCGGCGCCACCCTGGCTCGTAGCGGGCGAAGTCGGCCGTCGTCACGGGATGACCGCCACGATTCATCCGCCGCACGACGTCTTCGGCGACGGCACCCTCATAGAACCCACGCCGCCCTTCGGCGGCGATGGTGCGCAGCACGCGCGCCAGCGCGGGATTGGCAATGTGCTCGCCGAGCGCCGGCACGCGGCCGTCCTTCAGGTAGATGGTGCGTGCCACCGAGTCGCGAGCGACGATCGCGCTGTCCTGCACGATCATCGACGCCAGCACCGGGTACATCGGAAATCCTTCCTCCGCGAGGCGGATGGCGGGTGCCATCACCTGCGCGCGGGTCAGCCGACCGAAGCGCTCCTGCGCCAGCAGCAGTCCGGCGACGTTGCCCGGCACGCCCACCGCGCGCATCGGCGTGGTGGAGTCACGGCCCACCGCATTCGCCGCGCGAAACGACGCGATGGGCTGCGCGGCGTAGAAGTCGAGGAATTCAGCGCGGTGATCCTTCGCGATCCAGGTGAGCATCGCGCCGCTGCCGCCGACGCCCGACATCTCCGGTTCCACCACGCCGATCGCGAATGCCGTTGCCACCGCGGCATCCACGGCATTGCCACCCTCACGCAGTACGGTGAGGCCCGCTTCGCTGGCCAGCGGGTGCGCCGACGCCACCATGCCGTGGGTGCCGACGGCGCGCTTGCCGAGGTCGGGCGCCGGCGTGGCGGCGGTCGGCGCAGCGGGACGCGCGCAGGACGCGAGCGACAGGGCGAGCGTGGTGGCGAGCCAGCGACGGGAACGAACGGACATGCGAAATCCTCGAGGCGGGAACGATCGAAGGGCATTGTGTGGGTGCACCGGCGTGGTGCTCCGCAACAATGCCCTCCGACACATCCCACTGTCGAGGGGCGCGCGGCGCGCCCCTCGACACGACGGCGACTGCTACTCGGCGTCGAAGTTGACCGTGGACTCGGCGATGTCCGTGAGGTCGAGGTCCGTCTGCTTCTCCTCGTCGAGCGTGGTCTGGAGGAGCTGCGCCTGGTTCTCGTAACCGAGCAGCCGCGCCCAGGTGCGGCAGGTGCCGTACCCTGCCATCTCGTAGTGCTCCACGTGCTGGGCGGCGCTGATCAGGCCGGCGTCGAGCACATCGGGCTCCGGCTTCTCCTTGATGAGGTCCTTGCCCTCCTGCAGGAGGCCTTCCATGCCGACGCACTTCTTGCCGGTCGGCTTCTCGCCGAGCTCCTTGCAGATGCGTTCGAGGCGCTTCACGTGCTGGCGCGTCTGCTTCTCGTGCCTGGTGAACGCCTTCTTCAGCTTCGGGTGCGTCGCCACCTTGATCATGCGGGGAAGCGCCTTGAGGATCTGGTTCTCCGCGCTGTAGAGATCCTTCAGCTCCTCGACGTAGATATCGCGCAACGATTCCATTTCCATATGGTGATGCTCCGGGGTGGGTGTCGGCAGTAGTTGAACGTTGGCTGCTCGTCACCAAGGCAAGGGCGGTGCCGACGCCACGTCCGGCAGCCAGTCGCTCGACATGCTGGCGCGATGATCGCAAGCGGGAGCGACGTTCCTGTCGTGAAACAATCAAGGACTGATCAACGATGACACTTCGCCTGTTCCTGCTGCGCCACGGGCAGACGGCGCTCAGTCGCGCCAACATGTTCTGCGGCGGACGGCTCGATCCGCCCCTCACCCCCGATGGCGAGCACATGGCCACGGCGTTCGCCGAGTCCTATGCGCACACGCCGTGGGAGGCGATCTACGCCAGCCCGCTGCAGCGCGCACTGCGCACGGCGGCGCCGCTCGCGCGCATCACCGGGTTGACGGTGCACACGCGTGAGGGGCTCACCGAGATCGACTACGGCCGGTGGGACGGGAAGAGCGTGGCCGAGGTGGACACCGAGTATCACGA
>DASTGQ010000182.1:0-2150 GCA_035718985.1 Gemmatimonadaceae bacterium | reverse complement strand
GCGCCGTACCGGAGCGAATGCGTTTCGCTGGCGAGTGACGCTCGTCATCCACACAGTCGCGGCGTGAAGAATTCCGCCGCTCTTCAGCCTCCCAGGCCGCTCTGATGCCTCGGTACCGCAATCGACACCTGCTGGCGCTCGATGCGGCTCAGGGGCGCCCCCCGCACCTGACCCGCCACGCCCGCACCTTCGCCACCGGCGGCACGACCGCCCCATTCGCCACGAACGCCGTCGCCTTCCCTGTCACGGTATCCCCCACCGCCGGCGTCCGCGTCGGCAGGTCCACGCGAATTCCCGCCGGCCACAACGCCGGATAGAGGATCAGCAGCGAGTCGGCCTGCCCTGCCCCCGCATCGGTCGCCCAGTCGCGCCCCGACGGTGCATGCGGGAGCACCCCCGCGCTCGGCATCTCGCCATGCCCCGCCCCGCGCCAATCGAGCGCCGGCGTCCACGTGCCAAAGGAGAAGCCGAGGCAGACGGACTCCTCGTCGTGCGCTGGAGCAGCCTGCGCGTGCAGCACGCGCACCGGCATCAGCGCGACGAGCGCAGTCCCGAGGATCAGGCGGAGGGACGACATGGCGCATGATACCCGAACCCGGCGCAGGCGTTCGGGCTCCTCGTTAGTCGGCGCGCCTCGTGGCCCGAGAGGCCACTCAGTCGAAGGGAATTACGGATCATACTGATGAAACGGATTTCACGGATTCGCTCCGTGAACGGCATGACTCCATGCGCGCGGACGCCTCCCGATGTCGTTCCAATCAATTCAATCACTTTGGGGGTGCAGGGCTGAGATTGGGTACGCAGAGCTCGGATCGGGAGCGGGCAAATCCGTCCAATCCGTCTGATCCGTACAATCCGTAATTCCTTCGACTGAGTGGCCAGCAGGTGCGCGATGAGCGCAGATCCCGCCAGGAGCGGTGCGCAAAGGAAAACGGGGCCCGCTCGCGCGGACCCCGTTCTCGTCGCTACCTGAACTCTTACCGACCGGCCGCCTGACGACCCATCGGATCGAGGATGTCGTCGATGCGCTTGATCGCCCCTGCGATGTGCAGCTGCGTCGCGCGGTCGCCCGAGCGGCCCTGCGCCGCACGCAGGTCGTTGCGCAGCGTCACGAGCGTGCCGCGCAGCTCCGACTTCGCGTCGTCGCTCGCCAGCACGCGCGGAACCCCGAACTGCCGGCGCTGCGCCTGGATCTGCGCGCTCTCCTCGGGCGGATGGAGCTTGCGATCGATCGCCGTCAGGTAGTCCATCTGCAGCTCGCGACGGAAGGCGTCGATCGGCTGGCCGGCGTAGATCTCCGACCACACGCCGCGGCGCATGTCGTCGAGCATGCCGGAGAGCGTGTAGACGTTCGCCTTGTTCGTCGCCACCGCCTCGCCTTCGAGCAGGCGATTGAGCCGCCCGTCGTCGAGCATGACGTTCATCACGCGCATCTGCGCGCCAACGACGCGGTCGATCATCCCGCCCGCCTCGACACGCGCGGCGATCTCGGGCTTGATCAGGTACGACGGCGCGTGGAACACGTTCTCGTTGATGAAGCGCACCGCCTCCTGCTGCCGCGCCTTGGGCAGCGCGACGTACACGGGCCCGCTCTGGCTGCCGCCCTTGTACTGCACGGTGCCGCCGCCGACCATCGTCGCCACGTGGGTGGCCTCGGTGGCCCACTGCCCCACGGTGCGGTTGTAGATCTCCTCGAGGTCCGAGTTGTCCTCACCCGGCCGGATGGCGGCACCCGGGATGTAGTTCATCACCCGCGCGATGTTCTTGAAGCCAAGGCCGGTGGACTTCACCGGGTCGGCGTCGCCGACGGCCTCGGTGAGCGTGCCGAAGCCGCCGAACTCGTTGCTCGCCGAGAAGCGGTACCACGGGATGGTGTCCTGCATCCGCGCCCAGCGGTCGAGCGTCGGGATCTCCGCCGCCGGCGAGGTGGCGCCCGGGATCGGCTTGTACCCCCACATGATGGCGAACTTGTCGTACGGCCCCACGCGCGGGACGATGTCCTCGAGCGGGATGTTGTCCTCGGGCTGCGCGACGTAGTTGAAGCGCGAGTAGTCCATGATGCTCGGGCTGTGCCCCATCTTGTGGACCCACGACGCGCTGCGCACGCTGTCGGCCGGATAGGTGGAGCTGCCGATCTGGTCGTGCTGGAG
>DASTGQ010000181.1:0-8006 GCA_035718985.1 Gemmatimonadaceae bacterium | reverse complement strand
TCAAATCCCGCCCCCGCTATGGACGGGCAAACCGGCCGGCCCTCGAGGGCCGGCCGGTTTGCCCGTCCATAGCGGGGGCGGGATTTGAACCCGCGACCTTCGGGTTATGAGCCCGACGAGCTACCAGGCTGCTCCACCCCGCGTCAGTTCATATAGAATAATCCCCACGCGGCCGTAGTCAAGTTATCATGTCTGTACCTTCCGTTCCCACCCGCGCCCGCGCGCGCCGCCTCCATCTCTCGATAACCGGCTTCCTGATGCCCGTCCGCCGGATCCCTCGACGGATCGCTCTGCGACTGCTCCAGCATTCCGCTCCCGCCCTCCTCATCCCGCTGCTGCTGGCGTCGCCCGCCGCCGCCCAGACCATCGGGCGACACCTCAAGGCCGAAGCGAGCGCCAACCTCTCCTTCGGCAACGTGGATCAGCGCACCACCTTCAGCCGCCTCGGCGCCAGCAGCGTGGATTCCCTGCTGGAGCTCACCTCGGACGGCTACTTCACCTACGGCGAGACTCGCGCGGACGGCATTCCGTCCGTGAACAAGCGCTCGTGGGGGGCTTCGCTCAGCGCCAACCTCCGCCCGTTCGCCCAGCTCACACCCTTCATGCAGGCGGGGATCGAGGCGAGTCTCGAGAAGCGGCTCGTCCGGCGGTACTCCGGCGGCGGCGGCGTGAAGCTTCTCTTCGTGAAGAACGATCGCACCTCCTCCGACGTCAGCCTCGCGCTGCTCGCCGAGCGTACCATCACCGCTCCCTCCGACACCCAGCGCGTGGAGACCGTCTATGCGCGCTACTCGGCCCGCTACCGCCTGGATCGCAAGGTGGACGACAAGCTGGGCTTCACGCTGCTGACGTTCTATCGGCCCGAGTTTCGCGCGTTTCACCGCTACACCGCCAGCGCCAACGTCGCCCTCACATACAAGCTGGCGAAGGCGCTCGGCCTCAAGGCGTCGTTCGTGGACAACTACGACAGCGAGGCGCGCGGCCGTGGCGCGAAGAGCGACAACGACGGCGACGTGCTCTTCGGATTGGCGGCAACATTCTGAGCCGCGGCGGAGATCACGCATAGCGCGCACTGGACGTCGCCCCCTCAACCTGTTCTCTTGCGAGCATGAGCTCCCCCACCGTCATCGAGTTCGTGGCCGCGTTCGCCGAAGTCCCGCCAACTGTCCGCCCATGAGCGCCAGCGACCTGTCGGACCGCGTGCAGCAGCTCGTGAGTCGGCACATGGACACGATGGACCATGTTGCCCTCCTGCTCGCCCTGCGCGAGAACGAGGGGCAGAGCCATACGGCGAACGAGCTCGCCGCGAGTTCGCGGCTCGACCGCGACGTCGTGGAGAAGGCGCTGCGCGACCTCGTGTCCGCGCACCTCGCCCGTGACGAAGGCGGTCGGTACCGGTTCGCACCGGTCCCCGATGTGCGCGCCGCCGTCGATGATCTCGCAGAGTTGTACCGGACCCGACCCGTCACCCTGGTGCGGGCGATCTACGATCGGCCCCTGCGCGCCGCGCAATCGTTCGCGGACGCATTCCGACTTCGCAAGCAGGAGGACTGACCATGGGGCTCGTCGTCTACGCGCTGTGTGCGCTCACCAGCCTCGCCTGCGCCTGGCTGCTCCTCCGCGGCTTCCGTCAGTCACGCGTGCGGCTCCTCCTCTGGAGCGGGCTGTGCTTCGCGTGCTTCGCGCTCAACAACCTCCTGCTCATCGTCGACGTTCGCATGGTGCCCGAACACGACCTCTCCGTGGCGCGATCGATTCCCTCGCTGGTCGGGATCGCGCTCCTGCTCTACGGCCTGGTCTGGGAGCGCAACGCATGAGCGCGGAAGCCCAGTCGGCACTGTTCATCTCCGGCGTGCTCGCCGGCGGCTACGCGGTAGCGAGTCTCTTCTTCCTCCGCTTCTGGCGGCGAACACGCGATCGGCTGTTCGCCTGGTTCGCGGCGTCCTTTGCCCTCCTGCTCGTGCAGCGCATCGCGCTCGCCGCCGCGGCCGCCGCCGACGTGAACACTGACTGGCTCTACGTCGTTCGCCTGCTGGCATTCGTGCTGATCATCGTCGCCATCGTGGACAAGAACCGCACGACTGGGCGCGAGGGGTGACTCGGCGCGCCTGCCGCCAGATCACGCTTCCAGCAGGAACTCCAGTGACTCGCTGTGCGCCACGTCGCGTGTCGCACGTCCCGCCGCGAACACCTTCACCGCCCCATCGCCGAGCACGGAGACCCGGTCGCGCTCGACCTGGAGCATCGTCCCCTCCGGCAGCCCGACCACCCGCATCGTCGGGTTGGCGACGAGGAACTCGGCGATCCGCTGGGCGCGCGTCTCGCCCTGGAATCCCGCCGGATGAAAGTCGGTGTAATGCGCGTTGACCTGGAACGGCACGAGGCCGAGCGCGGCGAGACTCGGCGGCTCGACGATCGGCATGTCGTTCGTCGTCCGGATCGAGGGGCACGCCACCACTGAACCGGCGCTCCAGCCGACGTACGGCACGCCGGCGTTCACGCGCTCGCGGATGACGTCCAGGAGCCCGGTCTCGTACAGCTGTGCCAGCAGGTGAAAGGTGTTCCCGCCGCCGACGACGATCGCCTGTGCCGTCCTCATGGCGTCGAGGTGATCGTCGACCGCATGGACGGAGGTGAGCTCGTAGTCCATCCCGGCGAACGCCTCCCGCACGTGCGCTGCGTAGTCGTCCCATGACACGGTGACGCCCGCGAAGGGGACGAACAGGACCGCGCGCACGCGCGCGCCGAGGAAGGCGCGGATGGACCGCTGCGCGTGGTGGAGGTAGCGCCCTTCGGCGTCGCGGGAGTTGCTGAGGAGCAGCAGTCGGCGATTCACCGATGAAATCTCGATGCGCCGGTCCGGTCGGTACGCTCAGTCATGCCGCGTGCCGACCGAATCCCGCGTGGTGTCGGGCGGCTCGGCGAACCGGTACAGCAGCTCCTTGTTGCCGCGCACCATCCCGAACTCCTCGCGCGCGATGCGCTCCTGCAGCGCAGGATCGGTCTGCAGCCGGTGCTTGTACCGCTTCAGCGAATCCACGACGCGTTGCAGCGAGTCGATCGACGCGAGCAGCGTCTTCTTCCGCTGCTTCTGCCGCAGCAGGTCGGTGGTGCCGTATTCCCCGCCCTGCACGGCAAAGGCGAGCGCGGCGAGTACGACGGCCGCGACGGCGAGGCGCTTGACCCACCCGCCGACGCTGCCCGGCGCTGACTTGCCGCTTCCTTTCACCATGATCCGCTACAGCCCGAAGATCGCGCCGCCCGGATACTCGGCCGCGGGGCCGAGCTGCTCCTCGATGCGCAGGAGCTGGTTGTACTTGGCCACGCGGTCGGTGCGCGACGCCGAGCCGGTCTTGATCTGCCCCGCGCCCGTGCCCACGGCGAGGTCGGCGATGAACGTGTCTTCCGTCTCGCCGCTGCGGTGCGAGATCACCGACAGGTAGCCCGCCGCGCGCGCCATGTCGATCGTCTCCAGCGTCTCGGTGAGCGTGCCGATCTGGTTCAGCTTGATGAGGATCGCGTTGCCGACGCCGTTCTCGATCCCGCGTGCCAGGCGCTCGGTGTTCGTGACGAAGATGTCGTCGCCAACGAGCTGGCAGCGGTCGCCGATGCGCTCGGTGAGCAGCTTCCACCCGTCCCAGTCGTCCTCGGCGAGGCCGTCCTCGATGGAGACGATCGGATACTCGTTGATCCACTTCTCGTAGAGATCCACCATCCCCTTCGCGTCGCGCGTACCGGCGCCGCTCTTCTTGAACGTGTACTTGCCGCCCTTGTACAGCTCACTCGCCGCCGCGTCCAGCGCGAGCGCGATCTCCTGGCCCGGCTTGTAGCCCGCCGCCTCGATCGCCTCGAGCACGACCGTGATCGCTTCCTCGTCGCTCTTGAGGTCGGGCGCGAAGCCGCCCTCGTCGCCCACGCCCGTGCTCAGCTTCCGCTTCACGAGCACCTTCTTCAGCGAGTGGAACACCTCGGCGCCCATGCGCAGCGCCTCGGCAAAGCTCTCGGCGCCCACCGGCACCACCATGTATTCCTGCAGGTCCACGGTGTTGGTGGCGTGTGCGCCCCCGTTGAGGATGTTCATCATCGGCACGGGCATCACGCGCGACATCGGGCCGCCGAGGTAGCGCCAGAGGGGCTGGCCGATCTCTTCGGCAGCCGCACGCGCGCACGCCATGGACACGGCGAGAATCGCATTAGCGCCGAGGTTGGACTTGTTGGCCGTGCCGTCCATCTCGATGAGCGCGGCGTCGATCGCCATCTGGTCGCTCGCATCGGCGCCGGCGAGGGCGGGCGCGATGGTCTCGTTCACGTTCTGCACGGCGAGCGTGACGCCCTTGCCGCCGTAGCGCTCCTTGTCGTTGTCCCGCAGCTCGTTGGCCTCGTGCTCGCCGGTGCTCGCGCCGCTGGGCACGGCGGCACGCCCAATCGTGCCGGTGACGAGGACGACGTCGGCTTCGACGGTGGGATTGCCGCGGCTGTCGAGGATCTCGCGGGCACGGATGTCGGCGATGGTGGCGGGCATGTAGGAAGTGCTCATGGTGGACATCGGCGCGGCGCGCCGGAGTGGTCTGGTGAGATGATCAGGCGGATTGACGCGCTGGGGGTGCAATGGCGTCGTCTCCCGAGACGACGCCGTACTCCGTGCGCAGCACCTCGGCCATGCGCTCCCACACGGTGCGCATCAGCTCATGGCGGTGCTCGTAGTCGTAGCCCTCGGTGGGCACGGGCTCGAGCAGGTGCACGTGGATGGTGCCGGGGTGAATGCGGAAGCTCCCCTTGGGCTGCACCTCGCGCGCGCCGTACACCACCACCGGCACCACTGGCGCGTGCGCGGCGATGGCGAGCACGAAGGGGCCCTTCTTGAACGGCCGCAACGCGTAGCTGCTGCCCCGCGTTCCTTCCGGACAGACGACGACGTTGAGCCCCTGGCGGATCTTCTCCGCGACCTGCTGATACGACTCGAACGCCGACTTCCGGTTCTCGCGCGCAAGGAAGACGACACCGGCGCCCTCGGCGCCCCAGCCGAAGATCGGGATCTTCCGCAGCTCCGCCTTGGCGACGAAGGTGTAGCGCGGGAGCACGGAGGCGATGGCGAAGACGTCGAACCAGCTGACGTGATTGCTGGCGTACACGGTGCCGCGCGCGCCAGCGATGTTCTCGGCACCGTGCAGCACGACCTTGGCGCCCGCCGCGGCGCAGAGCGAGCGTGCCCAGGTGCGCATCGCCCACTGCTGCACTCGCCCACCCGCATCGTCGCGAAAGCCGAGCACGCTCGCCAGCACCGCGATGGGTGCGAGAAAGATCGTGGCGAACCAGAGCGTGATGGCCGAGAGCAGCGTGCGCATGTCAGGAAAGGTGATCGTGGCCCCGGGCAGGGTCAACGCGAGCACCAGGGATGCGCACGGGCTCGCTGCGCGCGTCGCTCATCACGCCGATTGCCGTGAGCGGGATGCCGAAGCGTGCCTGGAACGCGGCGGAATCGGGCTTCGCAGCCGCGGGCATGGTGACGATCAGCTCGTACTCTTCGCCGCTCGCCAGTGCCTCGGCGGGAGCGACGCCGCTCACGCACGGAACACGCGCCACCTCGATCTCCGCCGAGAGCCCGCTCGCGCGCGCGAGGTGCGCGAGGTCGGCAGCCAGGCCGTCGGAGATGTCGATCCCCGCGGTAGCACCCGCATCGGCGAGCCAGCGCGCCTCGGCCAGCCTCGCCACGGGACTGGCGAACCGGGTCATGTGCCCTGCGTCCGGAACGTGGCCGGACGTCAACGCATCCAGCGCTGCATGCGGTCCGCCGAGCGTGCCGGTCACGTAGATCACGTCACCCGCGCGCGCCCCACCGCGCCGCAGCGGATGCTCGGTCGCGCCGAGCACGGTGATGGTGAGCGAGAGCTCCGCGGAGCGCGTCACGTTGCCGCCGACGATGGCGCAGTGCGCCCGTTCCGCAGACAGGCCGACGCCACTCGCGAGCTCCACGAGCTCCGGCTGCCAGTCCTCCGGCACGCCGAGCGCGACGAGGAGGCCCAGCGGCGTGGCCGCCATGGCGGCGAGGTCGCTCAGCGCCGCCGTCGCGGCGCGCGCTCCGATCTCCTGCGATGACAGCCACTCGCGCCGGAAGTGCACGCCCTCGACCGTGGCGTCCGTGCTGACGACGAGCCGCTGGCCCGCCGGGACGTCGAGCACGGCGGCGTCGTCGCCGATGCCTGACGCACGGCTCCCCCACTCGTGAAGCATGGCGCGGATGGCGTCGAACTCCGCGCCCTCGCCGAGCGGAAGATGAGCGCTGCCGGCGCTGCCCCTCAACGCGCCTCGCCCACCAGGGGAAGCTCGGCGATCACGGGCGGGCGGGGAAGCGCGGGTTGCAGCGTCCACATGCCAGCGAGCTCGCGCACGACGTCGTCGAGCGTATGGCCGCGCACCTCCCGCGCGCTGACGCTCGTTGCCGCTCGCCCGTGCGCGAAGGCGGCGAGCGCTCCGGCGAGCGCCCCATCGCGGAGCTGTGCGAGCAGCGTGACGGCAATCCCGCCCAGCAGGTCGCCGGCGCCGCCGGTCGCGAGGATCGGCGTCCCCTCGGCGACGACCGTGGATTCACCCGATTGTGCCGCGACCACGGTCGGCGTCCCCTTGAGCAGCACTGCTGCGCCCGTTCGCGCGGCGAGACGGGCCGGCCACTCGAAGCGGTCGGCGAGCACCTCCTCCACCGTGGCGCCGTTGCCGGCGAGGCGCGCGAACTCGGCCGGATGCGGCGTGAGCAGCGCGGGTCGATCGCGCAGCAGCGGAGCAAGCGCATCGGCGTCGCCAGCGAAGGCATTGAGCGCGTCGGCGTCGAGGACGACCGGACCCCGGAATTCGCCGAGTACCCGCATCACGATGGCACGCGCGTGCTCGCGTCCGAGTCCCGGACCGATGAGGACGGCGTCGGCCCATTCACCGATGTCACGGTGCGCGGAGTCGTTGTCCGGTGGCCATGCGCCGGCGAGAGATGCGGGTACCGCTTCCTGAAGCGGCGGGAGCGACTCGGGCGCCACGACGCACTTCACGAGACCGGCGCCGCTGTGCAGCGCCGCGCGCGCGGCGAGGATGGTGGCGCCGGCCATCCCCTTCGAGCCGCCGACGATGGCGACCTTGCCGCGCGTTCCCTTGTGCGCGTCCGCGGCGATGCGCGGGAGCATGGCGCGGAACCAGCGCGCGTCAGCGAGGGGAGCGCCTTTCGCGACACCGACGTGCGCGCCGAGGCCGATGTCGAGGGCGACGATCTCGCCGCACAGCTCGCGCGCCACGAGGTGACCGCGCTTCACGGTGCCGAACGTGATCGTCAGTGCGGCGCGGAGTCCGCCGCGACTGTCGCCCGTGGACGCATTCAATCCGGACGGCACGTCGAGCGAGATGATCGTCGCGCCCTGCGACGCGCGCCTCACGAGGCTCGCGACGGCGTTCGCCATCGGCGCGTGCAGCTCCGTCGCTGCACGGTAGCCCGTGCCGATCAACGCGTCCACGACGAGTCGCTCGTGTCCGTCATCGAGCGTGCACACGTCGGTGGCGACCGGTACGCCCATGCCCACGGCGGCCTCGCGCTCGGCGCGCGCATCGGTCGTCAGTGCCGGCGCACACTCCACGACGCGCGTGGCGATCCCCGCTGTACGGAGCCACTGCGCCACCACCCACCCGTCCCCGCCGTTGTTGCCCGCGCCGGTGGCGATGACCACGCCGTCGCCGAGCAGCCCGGGAAAACGGTGCGCGATCTCCGCGGCGGCCGCTGCACCGGCGCAGCGCATGAGCGCACGCGATGGAATGCCCGCCGTGATGGCGGCCGCGTCAGCGGCGGATGCGCCGGCCGCGTCCACGACGATCGGCCGCGGCGCGGCGTCGTTCGAGGAGGTCACGAAAGCGGTGGACTGAGCGGCCGCGTGAGTGCCGCTACTTCTGCGACGCGCCGATCACCCGGCCGTAGCTCAACTCGCCGTTGTCGATGCGAAGGTTGAAGCCGCACGCCGGATTGCTGCATGCCC
>DASTGQ010000180.1:0-5816 GCA_035718985.1 Gemmatimonadaceae bacterium | reverse complement strand
CATTGATCGTGGTGGGGGGCCGGGCCTTCCATGGCGATCTCGGGCTGGCCCACCGCATCGGCGCGGACCTCACGGCCATGGATGCTGCGAGCGCGGTCCGGAGCCTCGACCAGCGCCTGCGCCCCGGACCGCGTGCGGCATGATGGCGGCAACGGCGCTCCCCGTCAGCTTCGATCTCGCCGACTGGCCATGCGTGGCGCTGCGAGTTCGTCACGATGGCGTCATACTGGCATCCAACGGCCACCTCGAGGAGCTGCTTGGCGTGCCGGTGGTGGGTGAGCAGGTGGAGCACTTCCTGGACGAAGAGGCGTCGCGCACCAAGTGGCAGCGGCTCGCGACGGACGGCAGCGCGGGGCCATGGGAGCTCATCTTCTGCACCGGCGAGCGCATGCTCGCGACGGGGCGCTACTCCGTGCTGCGTGAGGCCGGCGACTCCGCCGGCGCTCGGTTGCTCCTCGAGCACCCGCCGACGCCGCGCCTCGCCGAGCTCGCCACGCAGGTGGCTCGAATCGACACGGAGCTGAGCACGGCCCAGCGGGCGCTCGTCATCGAGCGCGCGCGCCTTGCCAGCGCGCTCGGCGAAGCGGAGCGGAGCAACGTCACCCTCGACGAGTTCGCGCACGCGGTATCGCACGATCTCAAGGCGCCCGTGCGCGCCATCCGGGAGTACGCGGAGCTGCTGCTCGATCCCGGGCTCGGGACGCCGGCCGATGCTGGGGAGGCGTACCTGCGCCGCATCCTCGACCTGACGGGCCGCATGCGCCAGATGATCGACGCCGCGCTGGAGTATGCGCGGGCCGGCCGGACGACGTCGCGTGTCGAGCGACTCGACACCCGCGAAGTGCTGGAAGACCTCATCCAGTTTCTCGCGCCTCCCGCTGACGTCACCATCCGGCTCGCACCCGGCCTGCCCGTGATCGAGTCGGAGCGCGTGCCGTTCGAGCAGGTCTTTCGCAACCTGCTGTCCAATGCCATCACCTATCGACGCCGCGAAGCAGCGCACGTGGACGTCTCCGCGTCCGATCGAGGCGCCTGCTGGGAGTTCGTCGTCGCCGACGACGGTCCGGGCATCACGCCGAACCAGCAGGAACGCATCTGGAAGCTCTTCCAGACCACGCGCCCGGGCGAAGGAACCGGCCTCGGTCTCGCCCTCGTGAAGCGTCTCGTGGAAGCGCGGCAGGGCAAGGTCTTCGTGCGGTCGACGCCGGGCGAGGGCGCGGCCTTCCACGTGCAATGGCCAAAGCATTCCGTGCAACCGACCACAGCTCGAGCGAGCAATGGCTGAAGCGCCCCAGGCCCGACGGATCCTCCTCGTGGAGGACAACCCGGATGATCGCGCCCGCGTGCAGCGGATGCTGCGCGGGCACCGGCGCGAGTACCGCGTCGAGTCGAGCACCAGCGGAGAGGACGGACTCGCGAAGATCGCGGCGGGCGCGCGCTACGACTGTGTCCTGCTCGACTATCGCCTTCCCGACATGGACGGCACGGAGTTCCTGCGCCGCCTGCGCAGCGCGGCCGGACTGCCGGTGGCCGTGTGCATGATCACGGGTCACGAGGACGACGAGGCTGCCGCCGAGGTGCTGGGGCTGGGCGCCGAGGACTACCTCCTCAAGGACGCGCTCACGCCGTACGCACTCGTGCGGGCGATCGAGAACGTCGTGGAGAAGTTCGAGATCCGCCGGCAGCTCGAGTCGCAGCGCGCCGCGCTCGACCTGCGCAATGAGCGCCTGGAGTCCATGCGCCAGGAGCTCGAGACCCGCCTGACCGAGCTCTCCACCGCCACCCAGGCGCGCGACCGCTTCGTCGCCATGATGTCGCACGAGATGCGCACGCCGCTCAACGCCATCCTGGGCTACGCCGAGCTGCTGGAGCTGGAGATCGAGGGCTCCATCAACGACCACCAGCGTCGAAATCTCGATCGCATCCGCGTGGGCAGCCGGCACCTGCTCGACCTGATCAACGACGTGCTCGACCTCGCGCGCGCCGACGCGCGGAAGCTGGAGCTCGACCTGCGGCCCGTGGATCCCGGCGCCGTGATCGAGGAGGTCTGCGCCCTGCTGGAGAACGAAGCCGCGAACAAGGGGCTGACGATCACGCACGAATCGGAGCCGCGACTGCCGCTCGTGCTGGCCGACCTGCAGCGCCTGCGACAGATCCTCACCAACCTCGTGGGCAACGCCATCAAGTTCACCGAGGATGGCGGGATCGACGTGCGCGCGTCGCGCACCCCGTCCGGGAGCGTAGCGATCACGGTGACCGACACCGGCATCGGCATCCCGCCCGACAGCATGGAGCTCGTCTTCAGCGAGTTCTACCAGGCGGACAACACGTTCACGCGCAGTCGCGGCGGCAGCGGTCTCGGGCTCGCGATCTCGCAGCGACTCGCCCGCGCGATGGGCGGTGACATCGAGGTGGAGAGCACGCTCGGCGAGGGATCGCGGTTCACCATCGTCCTGCCGCCAGCCGAGGCGGGAAGCGAAGTGCGCCCGCAGGACACGGCGCTCCACGACGCACGGATGGCGCAGCACGCCAGCCGGCCGCAGGACGCGGAAGGCGAGGCGGTGCCGGTGGTGGCGTTCAGCGACGATCCCGCTACGCTCGCCGCGCTCCAGGCTCGCGTTGCGCCGGCGGTGCGACTCGTCTGGACGATCGATCCCGACGAGGTGGCTGCCCTCGCCGAGCGCGAGAATGCCTCGCTCGTGATCCTCGACATCGGCAGCAAGGAGGGCGCCACGTGGCGAGTGGCGCACGCGGTGGCCGAAGCGCCCCTCAGCGTGCCGCCCGCGATCCTGCTCCTTCCCGTGCTCGTCGCCAGCCGTGCTGCTGCGGGCGGCGCAGCGAGCGTGGATCTCGGTTGGGTGGCGCTCGTGCCCAAGCCGTTCACCGCAGACCAGCTCACGAACGCGGTCTCCAC
Organism: Gemmatimonadaceae bacterium; assembly: GCA_035718985.1. Lineage (GTDB taxonomy): Bacteria > Gemmatimonadota > Gemmatimonadetes > Gemmatimonadales > Gemmatimonadaceae > AG11. The sequence goes on along the minus strand of DASTGQ010000180.1, from coordinate 2,902 downwards.
CGCGGCTGGCCGGTTCTCCCAGCGTGCGAGACGCGGCGCGACGACGGAGGACCGGAACGCGTACGACGTGCTCGTCATCGACGACGATGCCGATTCGCGCCGCGTGGCGAGCCGCTTCCTCACCGACCAGGGGATGAGCGTTCGCGAGAGCGTGGACGGCGAAAGTGGCCTCGTCGAGATGCGCCTCCGGCCACCCGACGTTGCAGTGCTCGACCTCATGATGCCCGTGCTCGACGGCTTCGGCGTGCTCGCCGCCATGCGCGCCGATCCGCTGCTGGCCTCCATTCCCGTGGTGGTGCTCACCGCCAAGACGCTCACCGAAGCCGAGCGTCAGTTCCTCACGCGCACGGCCGTGCGCGTGCTGCAGAAGGGCGAGCATCGCCTGGCGGACATCGCGTCGCTCGTGCTCCGCGCCGCCGAACGCGCGCATGCCGCGACGCAGGAGCCGTCGACGGGCGAGGCCGTGATATAATTCCCTCCATGCCCACACTCGTCCTTCGTCCCGCCCTCGCCGCGCTGGCCGCGGCCCCCGCATCCACCACCATCCGCAAGCTATGGAAGGCGCTCACGCCGGAGGAGCGCGCCCTCGGCATCACCGCCGCCCTCGACGACGACGAGAGCGGCTGGGTGAAGACCACCACGCGCGGCGCCGTGGCAGGCGCGCTGCGCTTCCGCCCGCAGACGGTGGGCACGTGGCCGCGCGCCAAGCTGGTGAGCGAGGCAGCGCGCCTTCCGCTCGACAACGTGCAGCTCCTCAGCGCGTTCCTCGTCGACCTCCACCTCGGCCATCGCCGCCCGATGATGGCGTCCTTCCTCGACTCGCTCGGCATCCCCAACGAGGGAGGGCGCATCGATTCCGAGACGACGGAAGTGCAGCCGCAGGACGAGACGAAGGTCGTCGCCGCGGCGAACGATCTCGTGACGAAGTTCCCGCCCGACGAAGTCGTGACCTACTTCCTGACCCTGCTCCTCCAGGACGGGGAAGTGTGGAAGGGACTGGTGGGGTGGCTGGAGGGGCTCGTGATACGTGAGACGTGAGAGGTGAGGCGTCACTGCCAACGCAGTCACGTCTCACGCTTCCCGTCTCACGCCTCCCGTCTCACGCTTCACGCCTCACGCTTCACGCCTCACGCTTCACGTCTCACGCTTCACGTCTCACGCTTCACGTTTCCCCCAGGAATCCCGCAATGCGGTTGGCGCCTGACAGCGGCAGGGGCTCGCGGTTCAGGCGCAGCTCGAGGAGCGTGGTGGTGAAGGGGTAGAAGAACTTCACCGCATCGTCGCCGATGACGCTGCCGAAGCTGAGGCAGGCGTCCCACTTCCCCTGCGTGTCGGGGGCGGCGTCGCCGAGTGGAAGCTTCTCGCTTCCGATGCCGTGATAGCCGACGAGCGCGGAGCCCGAGCTGGCGATGAGGCGAAGCTGCAGCGTGCGACGGCGCGCCTCGGGAAGTCGGCTCAGGTTCGCGTGGAAGCAGCGCAGGCTCGGATCGGCGCCGTAGGCGTGGACGTCGGCGTCGAACGGCTCGAGCCGGTTGCCATCCGAGGTCATGAGCTGCAGGAACCAGTCGGGCACCGGATCGCCACGTTCGTCCACGCAGCGCACCACGAACTGCTGCCACTCTTCCATGCCGTCGCGCGTGTCAGCGGTCTCGCGAGCCGCGCGCTTCTGCCACGACTCGAAGTCGGCGGCGCTGTTCACTTCGAGCGCGGCGAGGACGAGTGACAGCGCCTGCTCGCTCGGCGCGGAGAGGATGGAACCGTGATCGAGGCCGGCGAGCGGGATCATCGGCACGTCCACATTGCTCCACGGGGCGATGGACGTCCGGTCCTCGCCGTGCGGGCGCGCCGGGTCACGCGTGAGGTCGATGATGATCTTGCGCGTGTTGAGTGAGCAGCCCGCCCAGCGCACCACGCCGTCGGTGCCGGGCTCGCCGATCAGCTTCTTCAGTCCCGTGTATCCTTCGGCGCCGATGAGCACGAACGCGAACGGCGTGCTGCGCGTGGGGCCGTACGTGGCCTCGTCACCGATCAGGTCGCGATGCGCGAGGTCCCAGGTGAAGCGACTTCCGAGCTCCAGCGCGTCGAGGATTCGGTTGCCCGCCTCGAGGAAGTCCGGGCCGAGCTCGCGCCGGCCCTTGAAGAGCGCGCCGAGCCAGCTCCGCCCCTTGTGCGCGATCGGTGAGCCGAAGGTGGCCGGCGCGAGCGCCACGAGGTGACGCAGCCGGTCGCGGCGCTCGTCGTACGTCGTGAGCCAGTCGCGGATGACGAGCATCCCGGTGGAGTGCACGATGGCATCGAACGGCTCGCCAGCGGCGAGTCCGGCGCGCTCGCGCAGCGCGCGGTCGAACCCTTCGGCGACATCCTTCACGCTGATCTCGTTCGTCAGCGTCTGGTAGCTGCAGACGGGAATGTCGTGCGCGTCGTAGCCCGCGGCCACGAGCGCATCGCGCCAGCGAAGGAACGATTCGCCGCGGTCGGAGTAGCCGTGGATGAGGACGACGGGGCGGCGAGGCATGGCGCGAATCTACGCGCGGCCGTCACGAGTAGCGACCGAACGAGCGCCAGCGGCGCGCACTTTTTTTACCGTCGGGGTATTACTACGCAGGCAAGGATCCCGGAAACTCCGGGGCTCGATGACGGACACTCACAACCTCGGAGGACCGACAATGTCTCAGTTCCAATTCGCGATCTGCTCGGGTCCGGAATCCGTCCGACAGGCCGGGGTGGTGGAGAGCGACTCGTTTGACGAAGCGGTGGTGCTGCTCGGAGAGCGCATCCCGGTGCAGGAAGGCGATTCGCTGGAGATCGGCGTATCTGGCTTTCCTCCCGCGCGGTACCAGTGCGTTGGCGCGATCCGCGGCGGCCGGCCGCTGTGGGCGCCGGAGGGAAGGTTGGCGGCGTA
>DASTGQ010000179.1:0-4496 GCA_035718985.1 Gemmatimonadaceae bacterium | reverse complement strand
CCGTTCGACTGCGTCACGATGCCGTGCACCGTGGCGAGGCCGAGTCCCGTGCCCTTCCCCTGCGCCTTGGTGGTGAAGAAGGGCTCGAACAGCCGATCGAGCACGTCGGGTGACATGCCGACGCCGAAGTCCTTCACGCTGAGGGTGACGTACTCGCCGGCGGGAATGGTGCCGAAGCGATGCGGACTCGGAGAGCGAAGGGAGACGTGCGACGTACGCACGACGATGGTGCCGCCGGCCGGCATGGCGTCGCGCGAGTTGAGGACGAGGTTCATCATCACCTGCTCCATCTGGCCGGCGTCGGCGAAGACGAAGGGGAGCCCGGACCCGAGCTGCGCGTGCAGGCGGACGTCCGCGCTGATGACGCGGCAGAGCAGGCGCTCCATGCCGGTGACGGTGTCGTTGAGGTCGAGCGACCGCGGCTGGAGCACCTGGCGCCGGCTGAACGCGAGGAGCTGCCGGGTGAGTGCGGCCGCGCGGTCGGCCGCCTCGCGGATCTGCACGACGTCGTCGCGGCGCGCATCGGACGGCGCGATGGCGTCGAGCACGAGCTCGACGTTGCAGCTGATGGCGGTGAGGATGTTGTTGAAGTCGTGCGCGATGCCGCCGGCCAGCTGGCCCACCGCTTCCATCTTCTGCGCCTGGCGGAGCTGGGTCTCCAGCTGGGCCCGATGCGTGACGTCGCTGAAGGTGCAGACGACGGCGCGCACGCGGCCGTCTTCCCGGATGGCGCTCGTATTGACCGAGAGCCAGAGGCGCGCGCCGTCACGACGCGTGATGCCCATGACCACATCGCGGGTGCGCTCGCCGGTGCGGAGCGTGACATTCACCGGCAGCTCGTCCACGGCGAACGACGTGCCGTCCAGTCGAACGGCCTGCCAGCGGCTGCGCTCGCTGAAGCTGGCGCGAAGCTCGCTTTCGGTGACACCGAAGAGCTCGAGCGCACGAGCGTTACACAGCTCGGTGGTGCCATCCGCGCCCTGCACGACGACGCCTTCGCTCATGGTCTCGACGACCGAGCGATAGCGGGAGTCAGGGGTTGTGAGGGAGGGCATCGGGATAGGACGAAAGAACGACCTCTTGCGTTACGATCGCTCCCGGTCGGGATCGGCAGACCCGCCTTCCGTTCTCCGTACTGACCGCCGAGCGGCGAGCCAGGCAGAACGGGGACACCGATCAACGCCGTCGCTCCTCCGCCCGGACTCGCTGGCTCGACCCCTCACGACCGATGACGGACGACGGGGCTGACCGGAGCCAGGACCGGCGCGCCGCTCGTACGAGCGGTTATCCTAACGAAGCCACTCCTCAACCCCAGGACTCCGACGTCATGGCCGATCCGTCCTTTGTTCGCGGGATGTTCACGGGCGCCATCCACGATTCCCTGCTCTTCCCCTTCCCCGCTCCGCTCGAGGAGCGGGATCCGGACGAGTCGAGGACGGTGCGGCGGCTCCTCGCCGCGCTGGACGACATGCGGCGTGCCGGCCTCGTCGACTCGGCGCGGTTCGATGAAGAGGAGAGCATCCCGGAGCCAACCATCCGGGCGCTCGCGACCGGCGGGTGGCTCGCTCTCTCCATCCCGCGCGAGTACGGCGGGCTCGGACTCTCGCCGTCGGCATACGCATACGTGTTCGGCGTCGTCTCCAGTCTCGACGCGTCGCTCGGCGTGCTGCTGGGCGTGCACTGCGGGCTCGGGTCCAAGGCCATCGTCCTTTTCGGCACGCCCGAACAGAAGGCGCGGTACCTCCCCATGCTCGCCCGCGGCGAGACGCTGGCGGCGTACGCGCTCACCGAGCCGGAGACCGGATCGGACGCACAGAACATCGTGACCCAGGCGCGGCAGAACGCCGACGGCAGCTGGACGCTCAACGGGCGAAAGCACTGGATCGGCAACGGGCAGCGCGCGGGCGTGATCGCCACCTTCGCACAGGTGCCCGTGCAGCGTGGCGACCGGACCGTGCTTCGTCCGACGGCGTTCATCATCCGCCCCGACATGCCCGGCTTTTCGGTGGCGGGCACCGTGCGCAAGCTCGGTATCCGCGGATCCACGCAGGCCGAGCTCGTCTACGACGGGCTTCAGGTGCCGGCCGACCACGTGCTCGGCGCAGTGGGCAAGGGGTTCGGCGTCGCGGTGCGCGTGCTGAATGGCGGGCGCATGACGCTCGCCGCCGGCTGCACGGCGGGGACGAAGACGCTGCTCTCGGAGATGGTGGCATTCGCCGAGGAGCGGGTGCAGTTCGGACACCCCATCGCCGACTTCGAGATCACGCAGCGCAAGCTCGCCCGCACGGCCACCGACATCTATGCCGCCGACGCGATGCTCGGCGAGCTGGCGCGCCTCGCCGAGCATCCGGAAGGGGAGTACGCGCTGGAGGCGGCGTGCTGCAAGGTGTTCGCGAGCGAGATGCTGTGGCGCGCGGCGGACGAGATGGTGCAGGTCGCCGGTGGCCGTGGCTTCGTGAAGCCGTATCCCTACGAGCGACGCCTGCGCGATGCGCGCATCAACCGGATCTTCGAGGGCACCAACGAGATCCTCCGGCTGTTCATCGCGCTCAACGGCATCCAGCAGCCCGCGGAGGAGCTGAAGGAGCTGGGCAGCGCGCTGCGACGGCCGCTTCGCAACCTCGGGTTGATCTCGGGTTTCGCCGCCTCGCGGCTGGCCAGCCGGCTGGGCGTCGGCGCGACGCCTGACATCGAGACGCCGCTCCACGAGCGGCTGCACGCACACAAGGCGCACTTCGAGAAGCACGTGGCCGAGCTGAAGGAGGTCACCGAGCGGGTGATCCGCGCATACCGGAAGGAGATCGTGGAGCGGCAGCAGGAGCTGGAGCGGCTGAGCGACATGGCGATCGAGCTGTTCGCCACGGCGTGCGTGCTGGCGCGCACCCAGCAGTTGCTGGAGCAGCGCGGAGCAGAGGGCTGTGCTCGTGAGCTCGAGCTCTGCGACCTGTTCGTGATCGAGGCCGGTCGTCGCTTTCGCGCGAGCCGGATGGCCATCGAGAGCCCGCAGGACGACATGCGGCGCGCCGTGGCGCGCGGTGTGCGCGACGCGGGCGGGTACGGCGTGACGAGCGCCCTCCTTTCCAGCGACACCGCGAACCAGGCCAGCTGATGGACGACAAGCTCCGCATCTACGACGTCTCCCTCCCATTGGTGAGCGGAGGGTTGGTGTATCCCGGCAATCCGCCGATCTCCATCACGCCCGAGCAGGCCGTCTCGCAGGGTGCGAGCGCCAACGTCTCGCGGGTGGAGTTCGGATCGCACACCGGCACTCACGTGGACGCGCCGAAGCATTTCTTCGACGACGGCGCCGGCGTGGACAGCATCGCGCTGGAGGTGCTGATGGGGCCGGCGCGGCTGCTCGCGTTCAGCGACACGGTGACGAGCATCGGCGAGGCGGAGCTCGCGGCGCACGACCTCACCGGCGTGGCGCGCGTGCTGTTGAAGACGCGCAACTCGAAGTGGCTGGCGACGGGGAGCAGGGAGTTCCACAGCGACTACACCTACCTCGCGCCCGACGGGGCCGAGTACCTGGCGAGGCTCGGCGTACGACTCGTCGGGGTGGATTACCTGTCGGTGGAGCAGTTCCACTCCGGACATCACCGCACGCATCGTACGCTGTTCGAGCAGGGAATCGTGATCGTGGAAGGACTCTTGCTCAGTGAACCGCCAGCCGGCGACTACCATTTCCGCTGCCTGCCGTTGCGGCTGGTGGGACTCGACGGCGCACCGGCGCGAGCGGTTGTCGTGGGATGAGCGGATGGACCGGAGGACCGGATGACCGGATGACCGGAACCGCATCGAGTCTCTTCGGTCCCTCGGTCCCTCGGTCCATCGGTCCATCGGTCCATCGGTCCTCCGGTCCCTCGGTCCTTCACACAGAACAAATGGATACGCCATGCAACTTGCAATGATCGGGCTCGGTCGGATGGGCGGGAACATGACGGAGCGGCTGATACGGGGCGGGCATTCCGTCGTCGCCTACGACCGTGATTCGGGCACGGTGCAGAAGTACGAGGCGATGGGCGCCAGGGGTGCGAAGAATCTGGCCGGCGTCGTGAGCCAGCTCCAGGCGCCGCGCGTCATCTGGATCATGGTGCCGGCCGGAAAGCCGGTGGACGACACGATCGACGCGCTCCTGCCGCAGCTCGCGCCCGGCGACATCCTGATCGATGGCGGGAATTCGATGTACAAGGACTCTCGCGCCCGCGCCGAACGACTCGCCACGAAGCAGATCAATTTCATCGATGCCGGCACGAGCGGTGGCGTGTGGGGGCTGGAGAACGGGTACTGCCTGATGGTGGGCGGTGACACGAGGGCGGTGAAGCACTGCGAGCCGATCTTCCTCACTCTCGCCCCGGAGAACGGCTACCTGCACGTCGGGCCACCGGGTGCCGGGCACTACGTGAAGATGGTGCACAACGGCATCGAGTACGGGCTGATGGCGGCCTACGCGGAGGGGCTGAACGTGCTGCACCGCGCGAACGTCGGCAAGGCGG
>DASTGQ010000178.1:0-6251 GCA_035718985.1 Gemmatimonadaceae bacterium | reverse complement strand
TTCAAGTGGTTCGTATCCGGGCTTGTCGACGGCTCGCTCGGCTTCGTAGGTGAGGAAAGCGCTGGTGCCACCTTCCTGCGTGGAGACGGACGCGTGTGGACGACCGACAAGGACGGGATCGTCTGCGGGCTCCTCGCCGGGGAGATGACAGCCGTAACGGGGCGCGATCCGGGCGAGCACTACGCCGCGCTCACGCAGGAGTTGGGTGCGCCCGTCTATGAGCGCATCGACGCGCCGGCGACCCGCGAGCAGAAGGCGATCCTTTCGAGGTTGTCGGCGAGCGACGTGACCGACACGGAGCTCGCCGGCGAGCCGATCGTTCGCACGCTCACCACCGCGCCGGGCGACGGCGCACCGATCGGTGGCCTCAAGGTGGAAACGAAGAACGGCTGGTTCGCCGCGCGCCCGTCCGGGACCGAGGAGGTATACAAGCTGTACGCCGAGAGCTTTCTCGGCGAGCAGCACCTCCGGCTCATCCAGTCCGAGGCGCAGGCACTGGTGAGCCGCGCCTTTGCCGAGGGGGGCGCAACTCGCTGATCCGGTCAGCCTCTGGTGAAACGCCCGCACACGGGAGAACGTAGGGCACACGGGCGCGGCGCTCCGCCGCGCCAGGCGTCGTCCCGGTGAACAGGATGTCCATGCAGCAGACCACACCGCCCGCTCCGCCCGCGCCCCCCGCCATCCCTAAGATCGCGGGTACCCAGGTGAGGGTCATCGGCCTCGAGTCGAGTCCGTCGGCGGTCTACCAGGCCTTCGTCAACCAGCGTAGGGAGCTGCGGGACCAGCTCGAGACGTTGCAGGACGCGCGTCGCGACCTGTCGCGTCAGCTTCAGGACCCGATGGTAACGGGCGCAGACCGCGCCGGCCTGGAGAAGCACATCTCGGAGCTGGACGCTCGTATCACTTCACTTGACCAGCAGATCGCTGCGGCCGACGCACAGGTCGCAAAGGCCGCCGCCGTGCCGGGCGCCGTGATCCCTCCGCCACCCGAGATCAGGAACGGCCCACCCGACGAAGTCTACGTGCTCGGCGGCATCTTCATGTTCGTCGTGCTGATGCCGCTCAGCATCGCCTATGCGCGTCGGCTCTGGCGCCGCGGCGCGGCGGCGGTGAGCGCGATCCCGCAGGAGCTGATGGACCGGCTGACCCGACTCGACCACGCGGTGGATTCCATCGCCGTCGAGGTGGAGCGCATTGGCGAAGGTCAGCGATTCGTCACGCGAGTGCTCGCCGATCGCTCTCCCGAGGCCATCGCCCTCCCGAAGCGTGCGGCGCAGCCGGTGGGCGAGGACCGGGGGTCGCGGTAGAGCTATTCGCTGAGCCTCACGGAGTCGGCGCGGGAGCGGTCGGCTGCGGGACAACGCCGGCCGGCGGTATTGCGCCCTGCTGCCGCGTCGCTCCCGCTGGCGCCGGGCCCTTCATTCCGGGGGCGTCGTGAATGATGTAGCCGCCGAGCAGCGAGACATACCCCATTGACGCTGCGGCCACGACCGCGCTCACCACGACGGCCGTACGCAGCCCGCTCGGCAGCGAGATCTCCCGCGGGTAGCGGACGAGCCGCCGCCACGCCACGAGTGCGATCAACCCCGCCACGCCGGTGATCAGCGTGGCGACCAACGCGGCATCCTGATGCTTTTCGATCGCCCCTCGCGCCACGTACCACGGGTGGTGCAGGCCTTCTTCCGCCGGCTCGCCCGTGAAGTAGGTGGGGATGGCCGAAAGTGCAGCGAGCGTGATCGTGGCCGTGGCGTACAACCAGATTCCGCGCCGCCCGCGGAACAACCCGAGCAACGCTGCCAACGCCCCCATCATCACGAGGATGACGGGGAAGTGGTTGATCATGATGTGGATGTGCGGCCAGTCGAGATTCTGCGTGATGGTGTTCATGTCGGCAATCTAGGGTCGCGTCGTCGCCCGGCGTTGCGAGATTCAGGCCGGGCCCGCCTTCCGGTGACCTATCGCACGCTTTCGGAGCCACCGAATTTCCTGCCGAGCCGCTCGTGCCGTGGCGCGGAACACCAGCATGATCGGCGATCCCTGGGCGAATGCAGCGGCGATGGCCCACAAGGCGCGTGGCGAAAACTGCGGCGAATCCGAGAGGGCGACAACCTCTTCCCACGCCTCCGGCGCGAACTTCGACTTGAACTGGTCCAGCCCCTCGAAGTTGTAGAAGCGCCGGCCATGCGCGCGCACCCAGCGCAGCGCGAGTCGCAGCCACCGCGGCATGCGGTGGCTCTCGAAGCGGGAATGCCGCGACAGCGGCGAGAGGCCGAGCGTCACGTAGCGTGCACCGCCGTCGGCCAGCGCCCGCATCGCGGCGTCGAGCAGGAGCTCCGCGGTGCCGTTCGGCGCGGACCGGCCACGGATGATCTGCTCTACCAGCCAGCCATGCCGCGCCGGGATTGGTGACGCGATGAGGAACCCGACCACGTCGCCATCGCGCTCAGCGACGAACAGTCGGCGATCCTCGAGGCGGCCCAGCGTTTCGGGTTCGACCAGAAAGTGCAGCGCCGGCATCCGCCGGTCGGCGAGCCACTCGGCGAGGCAGCGTCGCACCCCGGCATCGCTGGCGCCGCGACCGCCCTTCCAGTCCGTGACGCGAACCCGCTTGTTGCGCGCGCGATTCAACTGCGCGCGAAGCGATGCGCGCGCCGACACGATCGCCGGCCACCCGGAGGGATCCCAGCTCGGTTGCGCCCCGAGGCTCGCCACGCTCCAGCGACCGGTGGGGATGAGCAGGGTCTCGAGGCGCGACTCCGCGCCGAAGTAGCAGATGTGCTGTCCAGCCGCGGCTGCGCTGGCGCCGAACTCCGCTACCACGGCAGGCAGGCGCTCTGCGCTGCAGACCGGCGCGCCGGCGACGACGCGTGTGCCGGCTTGCACCACGAAGCCGATCACGGCATCGCCCTCTCGAGAGAACCAGTGCTCGATGCCCGGGTTCAGGATCTGGTACGCCGTGGCATTCCACCCGTACTCGAGCACTAGCGCTCGTGTCCGCGCCGGGTCGGGTCGAATCGCGGCAGCGCTGGCGTTCATCGGACCCGGAAATAGCTTGCAGCCATGATCTCCTCGAACCCATTCGCGCGCCACGTGCGCCGTTGCGCATGAGCGTCGTGACGCTCGATATGCTGGAGACGCCGGCCGCCGTCGTGGATCTCGGCCGCATGGAGCGCAACCTCCAGCGCGCCGCCGACTACGCTCGCCAGCACGACCTCGCCCTTCGCCCGCACGTCAAGACGCACAAGTCGCCGCTCGTCGCAGCCGAGCAGCTCCGGCTCGGCGCAGCCGGCCTGACCTGCGCGACGCCATACGAGGCCGAGGTGATGTCCATGGTCGGTGACGACCTGCTCGTGGCGTATCCGCCCGTTGGCCCACTGCGCGCGGCGAGCATCGCCCGGCTGGCGCAGCGCGCGCGCGTGACGGTCGCGCTCGACTCCGAGCGCGCCATCGTGGACATCGCCGCCGCCGCGCGCGAGCTCGGGGTCACGATTGGCGTGTACGTGGAGCTCGACCTCGGCATGCACCGCGTCGGCGTCCCCAGCGCCGCGGCGGCTGTCGCCCTCGCGAAGCGCGTATGCGCCGAATCGTCCCTCGAGTACCGGGGCATCGCCTTCTATCCGGGCCACGTGCGGGAGCCGGTGGACGAGCAGGACGCCGCGCTGGAGGCGCTCGGGACCTCGCTCGGGGCCGCGCTCGAAGAGCTCTCGAAGGCCGGGGTTCCGGCGCGCGTGGTGAGCGGCGGCTCCACGCCGACCATCTGGCGCTCGCACGAGATCCCGGGCGTGACGGAGATCAGGCCCGGCACCTACGTGTTCAACGACCGCACGACGGCTGCTGTCGGCGCGTGTGCGCGCGACGAATGTGCGCTCAGCGTGCTGGCGACCGTTGTCTCCACCGCCGTGCCCGGGCAGGCCGTGATCGACGCCGGCACCAAGGCGCTCGGCCGGGAGCCGATGCGCGGCGTGGAGGGCGAAGGGTTCGGTGCGCTGCTCGACCGCCCGGAGGTGGTCGTGATGCGGATGTCCGAGGAACACGGGATCCTCGACATCGCGCGCACCGACTGGCGTCCGCGCGTCGGCGACCGGGTGCGTGTCGTCCCGAATCACGTCTGTATCGTGGTCCACCTGAACGATCTGATGTACGGAGTGCGTGGGGTCACCGTGGAGCGGAGCTGGCGGGTGGAAGCGCGCGGGCGCGGACAACAGGAGATCCAGCCGGCATAACCTCTGCGAATGCGGGGCCACACGCCAATCCGGAGCCCATGCGATTCGTCGTCGCGACAATTCATTTCGGTGGACTCGGTTTCGCGCTCCGCCTGCAGGATGAAGGACACGAGGTGCTTCTCGCCACCGCCGGCACCACCGACCGTCGTCTGGAGGAGCGATATCGCCTCGTGGGAGAAGGGCTCGTCCCTCGCGCCTCGCTCGCCGATGTGATGGCTCGACGTGCCGATTGGCGAGACGCCATCTGGATCTGGGACGAGAACCACTCCGTCGCCGAGAATGAGCAGCTTCGCGCCGAGGGGTTCAAGGTGTTCGGCGGTGGCAGCTACCCCGACCGGATGGAGCACGATCGCGACGCCTGCCTTCGACTCATGGGCGAGCACGGCCTGAGGCCACCGCCATCGTTTGCGTTCGAGGGAGCCGCACCGGCCCTGGCGTTCCTCGACGAGCATCCTGACACCGCCTACGTCTACAAGCCCGACCAGGGCGAGCCGCACGACACCTGGCTCCCGCAGAGCGCCGACAGCGCGCAGGCCAACCAGGAGCTGCGCCAGCACCTGCGGACACTCGGACGCGAAGGTGGATTCGTGCTGCAGGAGCGGAAGGACGGCGTGGAGACGAACGTGGAAGTCTGGTTCGTGCGCGGTGAACCCGTCTTCGCCTTCATGACGCTCGAATCCAAGCACAAGCTCACCGGCGATCTCGGCGACCTCGTAGGCTGCGGCTTCGACTTCGCCTTCGTCGTGCCGGTGGACTGCCGCGCCGTCCAGGAGACCGTCGGACGCCTGTTCGACGTCTACCGGGCGATGAACTACACCGGCTTCGGTGACGCGAACTTCATCGTCGCGCGGGATGGACTCTGGTTCTTCGAGAAGTGTGAGCGCTTCGGCTACAATGCCCACCCGAACCTCTTCTGGAACCTCAATCGCGCCCCCCTTGGCGAGACCTTTGCCTCGCTGATCGACGGCACCTTTCGCCCGGATTTCGCGCCGGGCTTCGGGGCGTCGGTCACCATGTACATGGATCATCCGTCGCCGGGCAAGGCGGTACACTTCCCCGATACGGTGGCGAGCCGCCTCTACCTGCTGGACGTGTATCGTCAGGACGGGCAGCTCCTTACGGCCGGTTACTACGGGGAGGCCGTGCTGCTGGCATGCGCCTTCGGCTACACCATGCCGACCGCATGGGAGGCCGTGCTCGACGTCGCATCGCAGGTCCACTTTCCCGGGCGATCATACCGGATCGACGGGGCAGGGACCGACTTTCCGTCGTCGCCGATCCGCCGGTATGAAGCGCTCACGGCCATGGGCTACCTGGAGCGGCACGCGCCAGCCCTTTGAGTTGCGCAGCCACCCGGGCATCTTTCCGATCGACTCGCGCCGCGCAGGCAATGGCGCTCCCATCGTCCCGGATCCATGCCGCAGAAACGCCCACCTGCTTCCGACACCGACACGACTCCGCTCGAGCCGCTGCTCGCCGTGCGGGCGCGAGCCGACGCGCTGTACCGCGCCGCCATCGAGTGCTGCCGCCAGCACGACCGTGCCGCGAAGCTGCATCGTGACAGCGAGCCCGAGCTCGAGCATCGCCACGCCGATTCGCTCTGCCAGGTCTGCGACGACTCGCTTCGCGAGATGGCCGAGGCCTATTCGCAGCTGGCGGCGGACGTCGCGCCGAGTCGCGACGAGCCGTGGTGGCACAAGGCGAACGCACTCTGGCACTCCGCGCGCGAGTACTCGCGCCGTCACGCCGGCTGCGAGGCCATGAGCCGCAAGGTCTCGAGCAACCACAAGCCGGAGCAACTCGGCAACATGCAGATGGAGTACGAGCTGCTGGCTTCGGCGATGCTCGCCATGCGCCACGCCGCCGACGCCTATCTTCGCACCCGCCCCGAGCTGGCCTGACGGCTCGTCCCATGCGCTCCTTTCTGGACGAGAGCGGAGCTCGATGGCAGGTGACGCTGGGGAAGGAGTCCTGGGGCACGCTCGTGCTGCTGTTCACGCCGGTCGACGGCGGCGACGCGCGCACGAG
>DASTGQ010000177.1:0-2490 GCA_035718985.1 Gemmatimonadaceae bacterium | reverse complement strand
TGGGAATCGGAAAGGGGTGATCGGCAGCGCCGATCACCCCTCTTTTTCGTACTCACCTACTCACCTACTCACCTACTCACCTACTCACCTACTCACCTACAGTTCCGTTGCTCCCACATCCCGCCCCTCCGCCCGTCCCCTCCTGCCCATCATCCACCGGACGAACCACACGACGAGCACGATCGGCACGACGATCTTGATCACCATCACACCGAGCACGATGAGCACCGGCAGGCCCACGAGCTTGAGCACGCCGGCCACCGGCGCGAGCACCAGGAGCATCGTACCGAGGAGTCCTCCGATCGTGCGGCCGACGACGAGTCGGAGGGCGAAAGCCTTGAGGAGCATCCACATGTCGTCGTTTCTGGGCAGGCGGTGAGCGCGCAGCGGGAGTCGCCACACGTTGTACCCTACGCGCCAGGCCCGCCACGGTTTCGCGGTGGTGACTCCTGAACCGGTGACGCCGTCCTGCGGACATGAACGTGACCGCTCGGCGTCTGTTCACCCTGTTACTGCTCGTCTACGGGCTGTACGACCTCACCCATCTCGGGCGCGGGACACTTCTCGACGGGGTGGACCTCGCCATTCACGAGACGGGGCACCTCCTCTTCGGCCCCTTCGGCGAGTTCATCGGGTTCGCCGGAGGCACGCTCCTCCAGCTCATCATGCCGGCGACGTTCGTCGTGTACTTCGCTCGGCGCGGCGACGAGCACGCCGCGAGCGTGGCACTGTGGTGGGTGGGACAGAACTGCGGGCACATCGCGTACTATGCGGCCGACGCTCGCGCGCAGGAGCTGCCGCTGGTGGGCGGCGGTGAGCACGACTGGAACTACCTGCTCGGCCGCCTCGGGCTCCTGGCGCGCGACCAGGCGATCTCGCGCGCCATCGTCTTCCTGGGCGTGCTGCTCGTGCTCGCCTCTGCGGCGTGGGGGCTCGCGCGAGTCGGACGGGCGGTGGGCGAAGCCGGCGAGTCTCTCGCCGACGCGGGCTGAGCCCCGGCGGGGCAGCCTCGCTCGTCAGCGTCGGCGCGCAGCGCGGGTGCGACGATAGATTCCCGCGACTTCTTCCTCGCCAACATGCCCGTCATCCTGCGTACCGCCGGCCTGCTCGTCCTGTCGAACGTGTTCATGACGTTCGCCTGGTACGCGCATCTCAAGAACCTCAGTGACCGGCCCTGGTACATTGCCGCGCTGCTGAGCTGGGGGCTCGCCCTCTTCGAATACATGCTCCAGGTGCCAGCGAACCGGATCGGCTACACGGCACTCACACTCGGCCAGCTCAAGATCCTCCAGGAAGCGATCACGCTGCTGGTGTTCGTGCCGTTCGCCTTCTTCTACATGAAACAGCCGCTCCGCCTCGATTTCCTCTGGGCGGCGCTGTGCATCATGGGCGCGGTGTACTTCGTGTTCCGCGGACATCCCGCGAGCTGACGCCAGCGCTGCGGCACCAGCGCCGGGTCAGGCGTCCAGCGAGGGCAGGGGACGTGGACGCCGGCGCGCCTGGGTGCGCTGCAGTACCTCGATCACCTTGGGACTCACCGTGGCAAGCGCGGCCTCGTGCTCCCGGAGCAGGTCCGAGCTGGATGCGGCGAGAGGCGTGAGCCGCTGCCGGCGGATACGCACGTAGTTGAGGCGCAGCAGCCAGATGGCGCGCTTCGCGTCCTCGGTGCTGATCGGATTGAGCGCGGCCCACGCCGACGAGGGCGCGAAATCGAGCGGCTCCGCGAGCTCCTCGGCGACGATGCTCGCCTTGAGCGCCTTGGTGAGCGAGCAGTGGACTGAACAGTCGCCGTGAACGTGGCCGATCTGCCGCCCGAAGAGGCGGAACTCCACGCCGTCCGACTCGCCGGGCGTGGTGGGGCTCGCGTGTGGCCGCAGCTGCACCCCGGGCCAGCGTCGCACCTCCTCGATCACGTTCATCGCGAACGCCTCGCGATCTCCTCCCGTCATCATGCCGGCCTCCAGGTTGGACGGTCCCGCCCGCCACTGCCGCGAGCGCTGCTGCGGTGCAAGGGATCGGGAGGCATCTTCCATACCTTGTCCAGATGGTTGCAGGATTCTTCAGCTTGAAACGCTGCCGGACTTCTTGTCTTTCACGCCCGCCCTGACCCTGAACATGTTGCGTCTTCGCATACCTGTCTGTGTGCCCGTCACGTTCGCGCTCGCCGTCCCCCTGCTCGCGGCCGGTGCCCAGTGGCACGCGCTGGCGAGTCCCACGGAGGTGGAGCTGCGCGGGTTGAGCGTAGTCTCGCCCACCGTGGTCTGGGCGAGCGGGATGCATGGCACGGTGGTTCGTACCACGGACGGCGGCGCCAGCTGGACACGCGACACTGTGCCCGGTGCGGCGGCGCTCGACTTCCGCGCCATTGCCGCGACGTCGCCCGACGTGGCGCACGTGCTGAGCATCGGGGACTCCTCGCGGATCTTTCGCACCACCGATGGCGGGCGCACCTGGTCGCAGCGGTTCGTCGCCACGCGCAAAGGATCGTTC
>DASTGQ010000176.1:0-2854 GCA_035718985.1 Gemmatimonadaceae bacterium | reverse complement strand
CCGAACAGCGACACGTCGCTGCACGCGGCATTGGAGCCGATATGGTGCAGCTCGTGGGCAAGGGTGTTCTCGAGCTGCGCCGGCGCATCGGGCGGGTCGACACGAACGTAGATGAAGATGGACGGAATGGAGTCGCGGCCGGTGAAGACGAAGCTGTTGGTGATCGGCTTGATCTCCAGGTAGAGCCTCGCGCGGAGCGCGGTGCCGGCGGGGAGGTACGCCAGCGCACGCCGCGCGGCGGCGTCCACGTTGGCGTGCTCGAGCCGGGGCAGCGTGAGCTCGTACGACGCGAGGTGCGCGATGACGGAATCGGACGCGAGGAAGCGCGCGAACGCCGAGTCGGTGAAGGCGCGCCCCATCGCCGCTTCGCGCTCGGCGAGGTGCACATACCCTGCGCTGTGGACGAGCGCCGACCATTGGGAGGGTGTCGGCGCGCGGCCGGCGGCCCGCTCGCGCAGGATGACGAGGGCCGCGTCCGGCTCGTCGGCAACGAGCCGGACGTCGATGACAGGAGGCCGGGTCGCCGCCGGGGCGGCCACCGGGCGCGGATGGTTCGCGCAGCCGGCGACGATCATGGTTGCCACGATCGTGACGAGCACTGAGCGGCGGCGCTTCCACTGGTGAGCCGTCGCCCTTCCACGCCCGCGCTCACGAGCCACGGAAGCGCTAGGGATGTTCATGACGTGGCGCTGCGGTACCGCCGGCTGGAGCGGCGGGTCCGGAACGATTTTCCGTTCCGTCAGACCACCGCGGCGTCGCGATGAAGAACTCCGTCACGTGCTCCACAGGATCGGCCACCGCGGACACGGGAGCACCCGGCAGGTTCGCTCCCCACATCGCGGGGTCAGCGTCGGAAAAGAAGAACATGAGGTGGGACCGCAGGTGCGGAACGACATCGCCACCGTACCCCTGACTGGACATCATGTAGGCCATCGCCCCTGGCGCCATGGACGCGAGCTGCTTCCGCGCCAGGGCGGCGGCCATCGCCGCGTTCACCTGGTCGAGCGACCGCCCCGCGAGCGCCAGGTCGGCGATCTTCCTGATGCGCACCAGGTAAGTGCGCGCAGCGGGCGCATTCACGCAGATGGGAACCCGTACCTTCGGGTTCCAGAAGTCGGGATCCGCCGCGTAGGACCATCCACGCCCGACGATGCACACGAAACCATTGCTGCCCCTCACCGCGGTCGTGTAACCATGGCGCCCGAGCACGAGGATCTCGGCGCGGCGTGAAATGGGCGCCGGCGCTGCGCTTCGCGCCAGCGCAATTTCCGCAGCCTGATCCGCCATCAGGTACTGGGCGATCGGGGCCATGCTGGAGTACCGTGTCGCGACATCCTGGGCCATGGCCAGGCGCGCCGAAGCCGGCAGGAGGAGCAGCGCGAAGCTGCTGGCGGCGATTGCACGAATCTTCGTGAGCGACACAGTACTCCTTCAGGAAAGGGATTCGCCGGCGCTGGCTTCCCCCGACGTGCGTCGACCCGCCGCCGTGATTCGGCGGCATGCGTGCGGACCGGCATCATGACGACGAACGACAGCACGGGAATTCGACAACCGGTTCCGGACGTCGCGGCGAGCGGCGACGAGCTGGAGCGGCCGTGCCGGCTTCGTCCGACCTGCGGAAGGGCCAGCCCGTACGCAAGGTAGGGCAGCTCCCGACACGTGCTTCGCACCTGCGGGATGACATTGTTCGCACCTGCGGGATGACACCAGGCCGAGCGGCCCCACATTGCTGGGGCCAGTATGCCAGTCCCGGAACGAAGTACCGAGTTTACCCGCGTACTCGCCCTTGTATTTAATTACTGATGTCCCCCGACCCGGATACCAGCGTGACCGCTACGTCCGCTCCAGCAACGTCGTCGGCCTCCCACCTCGCCGACCCTGATCACAACACCTCCTTCACCAAGGGGATCTTCCTCGGTGAGCTCCGCGAGGATCTGGTCTTCCCCTTCCCCGCCATGAGCGCCGAGGAGCGCGAGTCGCTGAACATGGTGCTCGGCTCCTTCCGCGCCTTTGCCGGTGACACCATCGACTCCCACGCGATGGACGCCGCCGGCAAGTTCACGGACGACGTGCGGAAAGGCATGCACGAGCTGGGGATGATGGGGATGAACATCCCGGAGGAGTACGGCGGGTTCGGCGCGTCGAGCATGGTCTTCAACCGCGTCTTTGCCGAGATCGGCTCGCACGACCCCGCGCTCGCCGTCTACTTCGGCGCGCACCAGTCCATCGGCTGCAAGGGGATCACGCTGTTCGGTACCGAGGAGCAGAAGCAGCGCTGGCTCCCGCGCTGCGCGTCCGGCGAGACGGTCGCCGCCTTCTGCCTCACCGAGCCGGGTTCCGGATCGGACGCGCAGGCGATGACGACGACGGCGAGGCCAAGCGCCGACGGCAAGACCTACTCGCTGACGGGCACCAAGATCTGGATCTCCAACGCCGGCTACGCGGGGCTGTTCACCGTGTTCGCCAAGGTCCCCGTCGCCGTCGACGGCAAGACGAAGCAGCGCGTGACCGCCGTCATCGTCGACGCAAAGGCCGCCGGCATCTCGCTCGGCCAGCCGGAGCAGAAGATGGGGATCAAGGCGAGCGACACGCGGACGGTGAGCTTCGACAACGTCGTCGTCCCCGCCGAGGAAGTGCTCGGTGAGGTGGGACAGGGGTTCAGGATCGCCCTCGAGATCCTCAACTCGGGCCGGCTCGGTCTCGCCTCCGGCTCCTCCATCGGCGCGCGGCGCATCATGCGCGACGCGCTGGAGTACGCCAACCAGCGCCACCAGTTCGGGCGGCCGATCGGCAGCTTCGAGATGATCCAGCAGAAGATCGCCGCCAACGCCGTGGAGACGTACGCCTCCGACTC
>DASTGQ010000175.1:0-2911 GCA_035718985.1 Gemmatimonadaceae bacterium | reverse complement strand
GTCAACCCCAACGGGAACATCGTCCTGGCGCGGCTCGGCACGATTCACGTAGCCACCATCGCCGTCGGTGCGCTGCAGGATACCCTGCGGGCGCGCTACGCCACCTTCCTGCGCAATCCGGATGTCGCGGTCACCGTCCTTCGCCGAATCGTCGTGAACGGCGACGTCGGGCGGCCGAACGTGTACTACGTGGATGTGTCGTCCACGCTCCGCGACGTCATCGCCCAGGCGGGGGGCATCACCGAGAACGGCAATCCGGACGAGGTCGCGATCATCCGCGAGGGCCAACGCATTCCAGTGCCCAACTGGCGCGATGACTTCTCGCGTGCCTCCGACCTGCAGTCGGGCGACCAGATCTTCGTGCCCAAGCGCTCGTGGCTGTACCGGAACATGTTCTCCATCGCGAGCACGGGCGTGCTGATCAGCTCCTTCCTCTATTCGGTGCTGCACAAGTGAGCACGGCCAGCCCTGATACCATCGACCTGGCCGACGTCGCGAGATCGGTGCGGCGCGGATGGCGATACGTCGTCGGCAGCGTCGTCGCCTGCCTGGTGCTCGCGCTTCTCGTGATCGCCTTCGGTCCCCGGCGCTTCGAGGGGAAGGCGAGCGCGATCGTTCGTTCGTCCGACGCGGGCGGATCGCTGTTGTCCAAGCTCGGTGGCGACGCGTTGGGTGGCATCGCCGGCGCAGCGGGATCCTTGTTCGGCAGCGGTGGCACCCAGCTCGAGACCGAGATGCAGATCCTGCAGAGCAACTCGGTCGCTGGTGCCGTCGTGGATTCCCTCCTGCTGCAGGTGCAGCCGAAGGATCCGTCGAGCCTGCCGGCAACGCATTTCGTGCGCGCGACCCGGCTCCCCGGCTCCTTCGCCCCGCTCCGCCTCGAGTTCAAGCGGGCAGGGGACGGTCGCTACGCGGTGAGCGGCTCCGGCGTGAATGCCACCGTCTCGGCCGGCGCGGTCGTCGGGACGCCGGTGGGCGCCATCACGCTGCGTGATTCGCTCCCTCCCCAGTTCTCCCTGGTCCTCCTCGACCACGACGACGCCGTGGCCAACGTGGGCAAGCATCTCGGCGTGAAGAAGGCGGGCGGGGAAGTGCTGTCCGTGACGTACGCGGCACGCGACTCCATCACGGCCGCGGCCGTGCCGAACGTCGCACTCACCACGTATCTCGCCCGCAAGAAGACATCGGACCGCGGCGTCAACGCGCACCGCGTGGAATTCCTCGCGGCGCAGCTCGACACCACCGGGCTGCAGCTGGCGTCGGCGGAGCAGGCGCTCAAGCTGTTCCAGGAGCGCACGGGCCTGCTGGACCCTGCGGTGATGGGCAAGCTGGAGCTCGAGCAGGCGTCCGACCTGCGAAAGAACCTCGGCGAGGTCGAGGTGGAGCAGGGTGCGCTCGACCAGATGCTTGCCCAGGTGGCTGCGGGCCGCATGAGTCAGCGGCAGCTGGCCGCGTTTCCGTCGTTCCTCAAGAGTGCCGGCATCAACGACCTGCTGAGCAAGATCTCCGAGCTCGAGACCCAGCGCACCAAGCTGCTCGAGACGAGGCTCGAGACGGACCAGGACGTTGTCGCGCTCACGCGCAGCATCGCCAACCTGGAGTCCCAGCTCGTCCCCCTCGGCAAGGCGTACTCTGGCGCGTTGCAGAAGCAGCGCTCCGAGATCGAAGGCCAGCTCGGAACGATGGCAGCGCAGCTGGACCAGTTTCCCGGCCAGGCGCAGGTGAGCGATCGCCTGGTGCGCGAAGTCAAGCGGCTCGGTCTCACCTACGCTGCGCTGCAGACCCAGCTCGTCGAGGCTCGGCTGAGCGCCATCGCCGAGGGCGGCGACATCCGCGCCCTGGATGCGGCTACCGTCCCCAAGCGCGTGGCGTTCCCGAACCCCGTGCTGACCACGGCGGCTGGGCTCGGAGCGGGACTGATGATCGGACTCGTCCTCGCGCTCATCGCCGGGACGCACGGCCGCTACCTCGAAGGGCCTGCGGCGATCGAGCGCGCAGCCGGCGTGCCGGCGCTGCGATTCAATCCGGCCACGCCGCTGCTGATGTCCGGCCGCCCGACTGTGCGCACGGTGCTGCTCATTCCGCTCGAGGCTGGCCTCGCGACCCACCGCGTGGCGGAACGGCTCGCCGACACCGCGCTCGCGCGCGGGGAAAGCGCGACGATCCTCGACCTCACGTCACCAGCCGCCGCGGCCCCCGCCGGCGCGAGCGTCGGTGGGCTCATCGCGCGTCTCGAGGCGGAACACGCGCTCGTGATCGTTCGCCTGCCGGGCCTGTTTGCCGATTCCACGGCTGCGGCGCTCAGCGAATCCCGCCCCGTGTTGCTGGTCGCGCCCTCTCGAAGGGTGAGCCGGCGCGAGCTGACGGCAGCCACGGATACCCTGCGCCGGCTCGACGTGCCGTGTGCTGGCGTCGTGTTGAGCGATGCAGGGACACGTGAGCTCACTGCTGGATAGCTCCGCTCCTTCAGGGAGCGCCCGGTTCTGGCGGCTCGCCACGCCCGCTCCGGTCAGCGGCCGTTCGTGGCGTGTCAGCCCCGTGGGCGCGCTTCGGCTTGCGATTCTCCTGCTGTTCATCGGACAGCTCGGTCGCATCCCGTTGCTCGCGACCGGAACACGGGACGCGCCGCTGCTCGTGAACGACCTCTGCATCATCGTCGTGCTCGCCGTGGCCGGCCTCGTGGCGCTCCATCGTGGCTCGTTCCGGATCGATGCCGTCGGAATGCTGATGATCGTCTTCGCCGTCATCGGCTTCACGACGGCCCTGCTCGCCGTGCCGCGCTTCGGGCTCAGCGGCCTCGATCTCCTGGTGAGCCTGGCGTACCTCGCTCGCTGGCTCGTTTACTTCGGGCTCTACCTGGTCGTGGTCAATTTCGTGAAGGAACGGGACGTCGGCACCGTCTGGCGGACGA
>DASTGQ010000174.1:0-2007 GCA_035718985.1 Gemmatimonadaceae bacterium | reverse complement strand
CGAGCGGCTCGCTGCGCTGGTCCAGAGCAAGACGCCGGTGCGCAGGCTCGTGCGCTGGGTCGCGGGCATTCGCGCCTCGGTGCACACCAAGCTGCTCGCCGGCTTCATGGTCGTCGCGCTGCTGTTCGTGCTCATGGCGGCGGTGAGCCTGCAAACGCTGATCAGCACCACCCGCCAGTCGCAGCTCCTCGACGCCGCGCACGAGCAGGTGAGCTGGGCGCAGGAAGGCGAGCAAGCCCTCGCCCGGCAGATGCACTACACGGACCTGGCGCTCCTGTCCCAGAGCGAGGCGGCGATCGCCAAGATCCTGCGCGAGAACAACCGGTTCAACGACATGCTCGCCAAGCTGGATGCGTCCAGCCCGAGCGAGCACGAGATGCTGGAGCAGATCCGCTCGTCGCAGGACGAGGCGATGGGCGTCGTGGCCGACATGGCCAACGCCATTCGCGATCGGCGCATCGGCGCCGTCACCGGCGAGCTGCTGCAGCGGCAGGAGCGGCTCGACGACGAAATCACCACCCGCGTGGGGCGCCTCGTGGAGGCCGAGCGGAGCCGCATGACGCGGCTGCGCGACAGCGAGGCGGCCGCCAACCGCCGCTCTCTCATCGTGACCAGCGCCTTTGCGGTCACCGCGATCGTCCTGGCTCTGCTCTGCGGCTTCGTGATCTCCTGGTCGTTCATCCTTCCGGTGCGCAAGGCGCAGCGCTTCCTCGACCAGGTGGCGGCTGGCAACTTCGGGCGGCACATCAGCGTGGTCAATCGCGACGAGCTGGGCGATCTCGCCGACCGCATGAACCACATGAGCGACGAGCTGCACCGCTTCGACAGCGAGCAGCGCCGCGCCGCGATCGAGCTCGTGCGCTTGAACGAGCAGCTCGCGCAGGCGAGCAAGGCGAAGTCGGAGTTTCTCGCCAACATGAGCCACGAGCTGCGCACGCCGATGAATGCGATCCTGGGCTTCACCGAGATGCTCCTGGACGGGCTTTACGGCGAGGTTCCCGACGCGCTCAAGGAGCCGCTCGGCGACATCCAGGTGAACGGCCGGCACCTTCTGCACCTCATCAACGACGTGCTCGACCTCTCCAAGATCGAGGCCGGTCGCATGGAGCTCGCGCTGGGCGAATACTCGGTGCGCGAAGTGATCGACGTCGTGCAGCTGTCGCTGCGCTCGCTGGCCGCGGAGAAAGGCCTCGAGTTCACGACCAGCGTTCCGGACGAGCTTCCCACCGCCTACGGCGACAACCGCCGTCTCGCCCAGTGCCTGATGAACCTCGCCGGGAACGCGATCAAGTTCACCCGCGAAGGCCGGGTCGAGATCGGCGTCGAGCTGTCCGGCGAGGAACTGGTCTTCCGGGTCGTCGACACGGGCATCGGGATCCCCAAGGAGGAGCTCGACAACGTGTTCGCCGAATTCCGGCAGGTCGACACGACGGTCACCCGCGAATACGGCGGTACGGGCCTGGGGCTGTCCATCACGAAGAAGTTCGTCGAGATGCACGGCGGCCGGATCTGGGTCGAGAGCGAGACCGGAAAGGGCAGCACTTTCTTCTTCGCCGTGCCGCTGCGCGCGAAGCCGCAAGCCAAGAGGGCAGAGGATTCATGAGCCAGCAGACGATTCTCTACGTCGAGGACAACGAGTACAACCGCAAGATCGTGCGGCAGCTCCTGAGCAAGACGTCGTACCGCCTGATCGAGGCGGTGGACGGCGAGGCCGGCGTCGCGATGGCGCAGACCGAGAAGCCCGACTTGATCCTCATGGACGTGCAGCTGCCCAAGATGTCGGGGCTGGATGCCACCCGCGCGCTCAAGGCGGATGCGCGCACGAGCGACATTCCGGTGATCGTGATCACGTCGTTCGCGCTCAGCGGCGACCGCGAAAAGGCGGCCGAAGCCGGCGCCGTGAGCTATCTCGCCAAGCCGTACAGTCCGCGCGAGCTGCTCACGCTGGTGCGACAGTACCTTCCCGAAACGGGATAACCTAAGCGGAGGTCAACCCATGGAGTCCCA
>DASTGQ010000173.1:0-5315 GCA_035718985.1 Gemmatimonadaceae bacterium | reverse complement strand
CACCGGCCGCCCATCCGCGTCGCGGACCTCGACGATGATCGCCACGATCGGGAGCGTCGTCTGGCGCACCGCGTCGCGCAGCTCGGCGACACGGTCCACGAACGTCACCATCATCTGCCGCCCCTGCACCGCGGAGCGGATGCGTGCGCGCTCCGCCGCACCGATCACGAGCCCGATCAGCGTCTGATCACCGACGTGACCGTTGTTCGCTTGCCCAACCGGTGACGCGGCGCCCCTAGGCATGATGATGCGACGCGCCTGACATCCATAGGTGTGGTGCTCCCCTTTCCAGGAGCACCCGATGTCCCGTTCCATCCTGCGCGCACTGCCGGCGTTGTTCGTTCTCTCCGCCGCGGCCTGCGCGAGCCCTACCGCACCGGCTCCCACCCGCACGCGTGCGCTCCCCATGGCTGGCGCAGGCGCGTCGTTCGACGCCACCACGTCGCCCGACACCACGACCACCTGCAGGTCCGGCTACATCAACGGCCAGGGCTATACCTGCTGAGGCAATCACTCTCATACTGCTGCCAGATGGAGCACGGCGTCCGCTACCTCCTCCGCGTTCATGGAGAGCATTTCGGGGGCGGGCGCCGTCACCACCTGCCGCTCCGCCGCATGGTGCGCGATCTCGTGGAAACGGTGCTCGAGCGCGATCGCCAGTGCTCGACGCCGTGCCTCCGCGGCGCGCGAAGCAACGCCGAGCTCCTCCCATGCGATGGCGAGGTCGAGCTGGGCGGTCGCGATCGCGTACGGCGTTGCTCCGGCTGGTATGCGGGAGTCGACGAGATCCTCCGCCCACGAAACGGTGTCACGTTGACCCATGCGGGCGGCCGCCACGGCGAGGCCGCCGAGCGACGGAACGAGAAAGCGGTCGGTCGGTGCACGACCGATGATCGTGCGAAATGCCGCGGCGGCCGGCTCCGGATGACCCATGTCCAGGAAGAGCTGTCCGATGATCTGGAGCGCCTCGGACTCCATGATCGGATCCCCCACGCTATGCAGGTATGCTCGCCACCCGTGTATCACGGCGTCGCCGAAGTCCCGTGCGACGGCATAACCTATCGTCAGCATCTGACAGGCAGTCGCCGCAAGCCTGTTCATTCCGTGGTGCTCGGCGAGCGTGGCGGCGCGACGCGAGAGCTCGCGGACACGCGGGTAGTTGCCAAGGTTGCGCGCCACGATCGACTGGCCGATGAGCGCACGCACCTTCAGCTCATCGGAGCGCTCGCGCCGCCCTGCGGCGGCAACGCGGCGATACCGCTCCGTCGCCGCATCCAGGTCGCCGCCCTTCCACGCCAGGCGCGCCCGCACCGCCTCCACGCGCCAGCGCTCGATCACGTCGACGGCCGGATCCGCGTCCACCCAGGCCGTCAGCATCGCGTCGGCGAGCGTCAGGGCGCCAGCATCCTCGACGATTTCACAGTAGGCGCGGAATCGGCCAAGGAGAGTCTGATCGCTCGCCGGTCTCGCTGGATCGACCCGGTGCCCTTGGGCCCACCGCTCGGACCCGAGCGTGGCGCGTACGCTCTCCATGACGGCATCGAGGTGCACCTGGCGCTGGTCCGCCGGCAGCAGACACGCATTGTCGAGCAGCGCACCAACGCGCACCCACTGCGCGTCGTCGGGCGCCAACCCGTCACGCACTTCGGCTGGCGTCTGGCGGTACGCCTCGAGCACGCGGCCCGGTCTCGGTGGAACGTTCCTCTCTCGCATGTCGTCCAAGCTGTGATATCGTCAGCGTTGTCGGCAACCACCGCCATGCGTGAATCGCGGATACCGAATCGATATGTCCCAGCAGACACCTGTCATTGCCCATCCAGCAACCCCGGTGCGGTCGGGCCGGGGGCAAACGGTGCTCGTCGCCGACTTCGGTGAGGCCGCGTTGCGCACCCTCTTTCGCGGGCTGCCCGATCTCGGCTGTACGTTTTCTTATGTTGATGACCGCACGCGGATCGTGGCCGAGGCCGTCTTGTTGCGGCCGCTCGCGGTACTCCTTCCCATCCGTGATGCCTCGGGCGTGACCTCCGCACCGCTCGCGGCGCGCCTCGGTACCGAAGCGCCAGACGTCCGGACCATCACGCTCTGGCACCCCGATCGCGACCGCGATCAGCTCGTCGAGGTCATCCGCATTGGCGGAGAGTTCCGTGCCGTGTCGTCCACCCAGGACCTCGTCGACTGCATCAATGGCCTGCGTCGAGGCTCGACGCTCTCGGCGGCCGACACCGATGCGGTACGCGCGCTGGTCGTGGATCTCCGGCCCGCGGCGATGGTAGAGATCCTCCTCGCCGCGGTGGCGTCGGCCCACCGCGCCCTCTCGGTGGACGACCTCGCGCAGCTCGTCGGTGTCTCGCGTCGCACCCTTGGCCGTAACGCGAGCGAGAGCGGATGGCCCGCGCCGGAGGAGCTGATCGAGTGGGGACGGCTCCTCCGCGCGAGCATGATGCACTGGCGCGAGACGGCGAGTCTCGTCGCGCTGGCGCATGCGTCCGGCTTCACCGGTCCGCCGGCATTGCACCGCACAGCCGCACGACTGCTCGATGAGGATGTGGTGCTTCCCCAAGCGCTCACGCCCCTTGGCGTGAGCGCCGCCCTGCGGAGAAGGTTGGCGATGCTCGGCGGCTGAGCGCTGTTCGTTGGTACAGCGTCCGGTAATCAAACCAGCCGAAGAAAGCGCACCTTACTGAACCAGCGGCATGACCTCCTCGGCAAACCGCTCCATCTCCTCGAGCTGCGGGCTGCACTGCAGAAGGAGCAGCCCCACGCCGGCGTCCTGGTACCCGCGCACCCGTTCCGCCACCTGCTCCGCCGTCCCCACCAGCCCGGCGCGCAGCCCGCGGTTCGACACCGAGTAGTCCTCCAGCGACACCCGCGACTCGAGCTGCGTGTTCGCCAGCCAGTCCTGGTAGTTGTGATAGCCCGGCGACCCTTCGCTCACGTTGGTGATGCGCTCCAGCTCGCGCTTCGCCGCCGCCTCGCTCTCGCGCACGATCACGTACGCCGCCATGCCGTACTCCATCGGCGCGAGACCCGCCTGCTCGCGACGCGCGCGCATGTCCGCCACCTTCGGCGCGATGTGCTGCACCGGATCGCCGTGCATCACGTACGCGTCGCACTTGGCGGCGATGAGGTTCTTCGCCGTCTCCGACTCGCCGCCGGCATACAGCGTCGGGCGCGGCCGGCGCGCCGGCTTGGGCTCCACGATCAGGTCGTCCACCGTGTAGTACGTGCCCTTGTGCGTCAGCCGCGACTCGCGCCACGCGCCGCTCACCACGTCCAGCCACTCCGCCGTGCGCGCGTAGCGGTCGTCGTGCCGGTCGAAGTGCACGCCATACCGGCGCGCCTCGTCGGCCCACCACGCACTCACCACGTTCAGCGCGAGCCGCCCGTTGGAGATCTGGTCGATGTTCGCCGCCTGCTTGGCGAGCAGCGCCGGTGGATGGAACTGCGGACGCACCGCCACCATCAGCTCCAGCCGCTCCGTCACCGCGGCCAGCGCCGCCGCCGTGCTCCATGCGTCCAGCGCCGGCGCGTCGGCGCCCTTGATGTCGTTCAGGAACAGCTCGGCGATCAGCGTGAGGTCGAACCCGATCTCCTCGCTCCGCTGCGCGAGCTTTCGCGTATAGACCCACGACGCGTCCATCCGTTCGTCGTCCACGTTGCGCAACCAGCCGCCGAACACGGGGAGCCAGTAGCCGAAGCGCATCCGCTTCGGCGCATCCGCGCGCTCGGTCGAGACGGGAGCGAATTCTGGAATCAGCGTCGCACTCATGCCGTCACCTCCGCCCGCTCGCCGGCGAGGCGCGCCTCGAGGTAGTCCACGAGGTTCGTCCACGGATCGAAGCCGATCACGTTCGGCGCGTCGGCCACGAAGTTCGACAGCGCGTTCACGTCGTAGAAGTAGTGCTTGCCGTCGCGGTCATCCACGAGGTACTCGATGCCCCCCACGTCCAGCTGCGTGTACCGGGCGATGCGCTCCACCTGCTCGATGATCTCCTTCGGCGGCGTGACGCCTTCCACGCGGAGCCCGCTCTTCACGGCGTCCACCGCGCACGCCGCGCCCACCAGATCCACGCCGCTCGTCGTCTGGCAGGCGTCGGCCGGGCAGAGGTCGAACGACCCCACCGCCGGGTACACGTTGATCGCGTAGAGGTAATTGCCGCCGAGCGTCTCCACGCGCGTGATGTGGCCGTCGCGCAGCGGCGCCGCTTCCTGCACCAGCGCCACGCCATCCACGCCGAGGCTCACCTGTCCCGCGGAGACCGCGCGCTCCAGCGCCGCCGCCGACTCGTACTTCGTGATCCCCGCGCCGCTCCCGCCGATGTTCGCCTTCACCAGCACCGGGTAGCGCAGGTCCGCTGCCGCGTCCACGGCCTGCGCCGGATCGTTGATCACGCGCGAGCGCGGAAAGGGCAGCCCCAGCTCGGCGAGCGCGTCGAGCTGCGTCGCCTTGGACAGCTCGTAGGTGTAGGTGACACTGCCGTTCACCACCGGCACGCCGAGCCGCTCGAGGTGCTTCAGCCAGTGCAGCGTGTGGAAGGTGGACTGTCCGTGGCCGCGCAGGTACGCCGAGGGGCTCGCGCGGTTGATCACGAGGGAGTACGGAACGGTGCGCTCCGACGGATCGTAGCGGTGCGACGCGGCGTCGAGGCGCACGTACGGGAGGCCGCGCCGCTCCAGCTCCGTGAAGAGCGGCTTGAACCAGTCGGGGTGCTCGTGCAGGATGGCGATCGGCAGCATGTGTGGTGTGTGCGGGATGAAGGGGACGTGTCGGCGCCGCGCCCGCTCCCCCGTCCGTGCGTACCGGTGCCCTGGAATGCAGAGCGCCCCGGTCCGCGTGGGACCGGGGCGCGCAGGCGACGTCAGTGGATCTGTTGCGTCGCGAAGCTATGCGTGTGCGCCACCCGTCCCGTGCGGCTGATGCCACATGAGATGACACATGCACATGGTGCACATGGAGGTCGCGGTGGGGACGCAATGGCTCATGAACGGAGCTTCGCGGAACGGCGGCGTTAAGTCAAGGGAGCCGCACGCGCGGCTCCGCTGCACTGCCTCCGTGCTACCAGCGCGGGTCGCGCTCGAGGAGCTGCTCGATCTCGCCCGCCGGCACCGGCCTCGAGAACAGGTACCCCTGCGCCGACTCGCAGCCGAGCACGCGCAGCTCGGCGAGCTGCTCCCCGGTCTCCACTCCCTCGGCAATCACCGTGACGCCGATGTTGCGCGCCAGGTCGCGGACGGTGCGCACGAGCTGCCAGTGCATCGGCCCCTCCGACATCCGCATCACGAAGCTGCGGTCGATCTTGATCGCGTCCAGCGAC
>DASTGQ010000172.1:0-5872 GCA_035718985.1 Gemmatimonadaceae bacterium | reverse complement strand
ACGGCATTGGGTGGTGCGTTGTGCCGGATGGGTATGCCCTTCGCAGAGAGGCGGCGCGCAGCGCCGCCGCCCCGAGAGCACAGGCCCGAGCGCAGCGACGGGCCAGGCGCCCCGAAAGCGCCGCGTTCCACGCGGCGCGCCCCGACTAGCGCCCTTCTACTGTCACCGGCAGCACGACGCTGAACGTCGAGCCCTTCCCCACCGCGCTCGACACCTCGATGTGCCCGCCGAGCAGCGTCGCCAGGCGACGCGAGATGTACAGGCCGAGTCCCGTCCCGCCGTGCCGGCGCGTCAGGCCGGTGTCCACCTGCGCGAAGGGCCGGAAGAGGCGCGGCAGCTCGTCGGCCGGGATGCCGATCCCCGTGTCGGTGATGTCCGCGCGCACCGAGTGTCCGCTGCGGCTGAGCTGAAGCGTCACCGATCCCGAATCCGTGAACTTCACCGCGTTGCCGAGGAGGTTCACGAGGAGCTGGCGTGCCTTGTCGATGTCGCTCGACATCCGCACCGACGCGCGCGGGAGCACCACCTCCAGCTTCAGTCCCTTCTGCAGCGCGAGCGGCTCGATCACCGCCGCCGCGGCACGCACGAGGTCCTCGGCGAGGAACTCGCTCGGCCGCACGACCTCGCGTCCTTCCTCCAGGCTCGTGAACGCAAGGATCTCCTCGATCATCGCCGACAGGTGCATCGTCACGGAGCGCATGCGATCCACGACGTCGAGCTGGGGCTCCGTCATCGGCCCCATCACCTGGTCGGCGAGGAGCTCGTTGTAGCCGGCGAGCGCGGTGAGCGGCGTGCGCAGCTCGTGGCTCATCGTGGCGAGAAAGCGCCCCTTCGCACGGTCGGCACTCTGCGCCTGCTGGAGCAGCAGCGACTTGTGCACGGCGAGCGCGGCGTGGTCGGCCAGCATGCGGAGCCGCTCGTTCTCCTGCTCGCCGAACGCCGGCGCGCCGATGGCACGCGCCACCGCCAGCACGCCGAGCGTGTCGCCGTGCGCGTGCAGGGGCGCGACGAGCACGGGCCCGAGCGCGAGCTCCGGCACCACGCGCTGCAACGGACGACCGGAGCTGTTGTAGTCCTCCTCGGCCACGACCGCGTTCTGGTCGAACGCCTCCTGCACCATCGAGCCGTCCAGCTCGAAGCAGCGACCGCACGCCGGCAGCAGGTCACCCGACGCCGCGACCACCTCGCTCAGCCGGCCGTTGGTGCGGAGCACGGCTGCGGCAGTGCCGCGGCATTGCAGCGCCGCGATCTCGCAGAGGCGGTTCAGCACCTCCACCATGTCGCTCACCTCGGCGAGGCGG
The DNA here is from genome assembly GCA_035718985.1 of Gemmatimonadaceae bacterium. GTDB lineage: Bacteria > Gemmatimonadota > Gemmatimonadetes > Gemmatimonadales > Gemmatimonadaceae > AG11. Next base: position 4,571 of record DASTGQ010000172.1, on the reverse strand, counting down.
CGCGCCACGTCGTGGAGCGACACGCGCTCGTCGTCCCCCACCTGACCCTCGAGCAGCAGTCCGCCCGAAGGTGCGGGCCGCACGGTGCACGAAACATGGTTGCTCGGTGCGTCCGCGCGCGCCGGCTTCATCCAGAGCTGCACCGAGCGCGGCTGGCCATCGCGCAGCACGTCCTCGAGGATGGAGAGCCGGTCGAGTGCGACCTCTTCCACCAGGGCGGCGAGCTGGACTCCGCTGGGCAGTGGTGCTCCGGCCCACCGCGACCAGCGCGCATTCGCGTAGGTGACGGCCAGGTCCGGCGAGAGCAGGAGCACGCCCACGCTCAGGAGGTCGAGCGCGGCGCGCAGGGCCGCGTCCGGTGCGACTCCATCATCGCGCGCTTCGAAGCTCGCAGTCGGCGTGGTGGAGCTCATGTCCGGGTTGTCACTTACTCGCACGAGTCCGGCGTCGATGCTCAGAGCTGGTGCGCCGACGGCAACTGGGCATGCACCTGCCAGTCGCTGGGCGCTGAGACGCCGCCGGCGCGGCGGACGGAGGCGAGCAGTGAGGCGAGTTGCACTTGACTCAGCCCGGGGAGGTAGACCACCGCCGCCCATTCACTCGTCGTCTCCACGGGCAGGGCGTCATCCGGTCGCCGCGTCAGGGTCACGGCAATCACCGGCACGCGATGCAGCGCGGATTCGCGGGCCCAGGTGTCGAGCACCGACGCGGTGAGGAGGTCTCCCTCGCACACCACGACATCGGGCTCGAAGCGAGCCGCGACCGTCATCGCCTCCGCGGTGCCGACGGCGGAGGCACACACGGCGCCAACCTCACCGAAGACCCGGCACAGGTGTTCACTGAGGAACGCATGGCGGCCCACACACAGCACTCGCATGGCCGCAATATACCGTGCAAATCGCCGGATGTTCAGGGCTGCTTGTGGTGACCCTCCGGAGAGGCGCCCGCGCCGGCGTCGCGCTCGCTTGTCGCCGGCGGCCGGATTGCCTCGGACGCGTCGGGCGGCAGCACGAGGCGGAAGGTGCTCCCTGTCCCAAGCTCCGACTCCACCTCCAGCCGGCCGCCGAGCATCTCGGCCAGGCGGCGCGAGATGGGAAGGCCAAGCCCGGTGCCCTCGGTGAGCTGCGTCTTCCCGAGCTGCACGAACTCGTCGAAGATCTTCTCCAGGTCCGCCGGCGCGATCCCCTCGCCCTGATCGGTGACCTCGAGCACGAGCCCTCCATCCGACGTGCCCCTGGAGTTGACGGTGATCGGCTGGCCGCGCCCGAACTTGATGGCGTTCGACAGCAGGTTGAGGAGGATCTGCCGCAGCCGGCGCGGATCGCTCACCAGCTTCAGCGGGTCCCCGTCGTGCTGCAGCGCGAGCGTGGAGCCGTACTGGTCGGCCAGCGGACGCACGGTGACGAACAGGTCGTCCACGAGCTGCGGGAAGTTCACCGGCTGCAGCCTGAGGTCGATCTTGCCCGCCTCGATCTTGGAGAGGTCGAGCACGTCGTTCACCAGCTCCAGCAGGTGCTTGGCCGCCTTGTGGGTGCGCGTGATCCCCTCGGCCTGCTTCTCGTTGAGCGGACCGTAGATGTTCTCCAGCAGCAGCGTGCTGTACCCGAGCACCGCGTTGATCGGCGTACGCAGCTCGTGGCTCATCGAGGCGTAGAAGCGGCTGCGCGCCGCCATCGCGCGCTCCAGCTCTGCCTGGCGTTCGGCCAGCTCCTCGTTGAGCGCGCGCAGATTGTCCATCGCCTGCGCCAGCGACTCCGCCTGCTGCCGCAGCGATTCCTCGGCGCGCCGGCGCTCGGAGATGTCGCGCAGGATGAGCGTGTACGTGCGGGTCCCCCGCACGTCGAGACAGCTCGCCGTGGCCTCGATCGGGAATTCCTCCCCGTTGGCGCGCAGTCCGTTGAGCGAGAGCACGTGCGCGTTGTCCGGCGACGCCGTGAGGCTCGGGTCGTCACCCGACGACGCCGCCGAGCGACAGATGCGATCGAGCGTGGGCTGGCGCAGCGGCTCGGGGAAGAAGCGATCCACCTGCCCCTTCGTCGCCTCAGCGGCGGGCGTGCGGAACATGCGCTCCGCCGACGCGTTGAACAGCGTCACCTTGTTGTCAGCGTCGAAGACGATGATGGCATCCATCGCCGAGCCGACGATCTCCGAGAAGCGCGCTTCCGACTCGTAGATCTCGCGCACGTGCCGCAGCTCCAGCTCGCGCTTCTCGCTCTGGCGCAGCAGCTCCTGCTGCGACGCGAGCTGCCGCTGCTTCTGGTACAGGTCCACGAAGACGTTGACCTTCGACCGGAGGATGTCCGGCTTGAAGGGCTTCGTCATGTAGTCCACGGCGCCCACGGAGTATCCCTCGAAGACGTACTCCTCGTCCTTGCTGATCGCCGTGAGGAAGATGATCGGGATGTACCGCGTGCGCTCGCGCGCCTTGATCAGCCGTGCCGTCTCGAAGCCGTCGATGCCCGGCATCTGCACGTCGAGCAGGATGACCGCGAAGTCGTGGGTGAGGAGGAGCCGGAGCGCCTCGTCGCCGGAGTGGGCGCGCACGAGCTTCTGCCCGAGCGGCTCGAGGATGGCCTCGAGCGCCAGCAGGTTCTCGGCGCGGTCGTCCACGATGAGGATCTCCACCGGCTCCATCGGCTCGCCCGGCGGTACGTCTGCCTGCTCGTCGCGCGCGTTGGCGGCGTTGCGCTCGTCGGCGGTCACGGTGCTCGTGGTCATGCGTCCTCGCGCTCCGGCGCGCCCGCCGGCAGCTCGGCGAGGAAGCGCACGATCTCGGGGAGCGCCATCACTCGCGCGCGCGGCACGGCCCTGGCCGCCGCACGCGGCATCATCGGGCTCTCGGCGGTAGCCGGATCCTGCACGAACGCCAGCCCGCCGCGGTCGGAGATGAGCCGCAGCCCCTCCGCGCCATCGGCGTTGGCACCGGTGAGCATGACCCCCACCGCGCGGTGCGTGTAGCTGTCCGCCGCCGACCCGAAGGCGACATCGATGGATGGACGGCTGTAGCGCACGGGCGCCTCGGTGCTCAGCGAGAAATAGCCGGGCTCCACGAGCGTATGATAGTCGGGCGGCGCCACATAGATCCTCCCGTGCTCGATCGGCATCTTGTCCTCGATCTCGCACACCGTGAGGGGCGAGCTCTCCTGGAGCAGCTGGCGCAGCAGGTGGTCGGAATCCTTGTGGCGGTGCTGCACGATCGTGACCGCCATGCCGAATTCCTCGGGCAGGCCGGCGACGAGCGTGCGCAGCGCGGCCAGGCCGCCCCAGGACGTCCCCACCATCACGATGTCGTAGCCCACACGATCCAGGTCCATCTCAGTTGACCTTGCGGTAGATCTTTTCCGTCGGGCTCAGCTTCTCGTAGCACGACTCGTACTGCGAGAACTTCAGCGTCTCCTTGCTCCCCAGCGCCAGCACGCCGAACATCACGAGCGAATCGTAGAACAGCGCGTGCACGTGGTTCTGCAGCTCGCGGTCGAAGTAGATCAGCACGTTGCGGCAGAAGATGACGTGGAACTCACTGAACGACCGGTCCGTGACGAGGTTGTGCTGCGAGAACACGATGTTGCGCGTCAGCGAGGGCGAGAAGATCGCGCCGTCGTACTTGGCGGTGTAGTACTCGGAGAAGGAGCGCTTGCCACCGGCCCGCAGGTAGTTCTCCGTGTATTCCTGCATCCGGTCGAGCGGGAAGATGCCCTGCTTCGCGCGCTGCAGCACCACGTCGTTGATGTCGGTGGCGTAGAGGCGCGCGCGATCATATAGCCCCTCCTCCTCGAGGAGGATGGCCATCGAGAACACTTCCTCACCCGTGGAACAGCCGGCGTGCCAGATCCGGATGAACGGGTAGGTGCGCAGCAGGGGCACGACGCGCTCGCGGAACTCCCGGTAGAAGCTCGGGTCGCGGAACATCGCCGTGACGTTCACCGACAGGTCGAGCAGCAGGCGCTCCATCGCCTCGGGATCGTGGAGGATCCGCGCCTGGAGCGCCGAGATGTTGCGCAGCCCCTCGCCCTCCACCCGCTTCCAGAGGCGGCGGCGGATGGAGGCGTAGGCGTAGCTGCGGAAGTCGAAGCCGTAATGCCGGAACACCCCTTCCAGGAGCAGCTCGATCTCGAGCCGCTCCAGGTCCGGGTTGTAGTGGTACGGTGCCCCCGGGAGTGACTCTTCCCCGGTTACCGGTACAGCCATACTCGCATCAGGCTGAGCAGCTGGTCGGTGTCCACCGGCTTGGTGATGTAGTCCGACGCGCCGGCCGCGATCGTCTTCTCGCGGTCGCCCTTCATCGCCTTCGCCGTCAGCGCGATGATCGGCAGGGACTTCAGCTCCGGGATCTCGCGGATCGCCCGCGTCGTCTCGTAGCCGTCCATCTCCGGCATCATGATGTCCATGAGCACGAGGTCGAAGTCCTGCCGCTGCTTCAGCATCGCGATGGCGTCGCGGCCGTTCTCGGCGAACGACACCTGCATGCCGTGATCCTCCAGCATGCTCGTGAGCGAGAAGATGTTCCGTACGTCGTCGTCCACGATCAGCACCCGTTTGCCGGCGAACACCGCGTCGGCGTTGTGCAGGCG
>DASTGQ010000171.1:0-3098 GCA_035718985.1 Gemmatimonadaceae bacterium | reverse complement strand
CATTTCGCGGTCATCCCGAAGCTCGGCGCTTCCCCCACCATCGGCAAGCCGCCTCTCACTCCTCGTACCCCACGCGATGGCAGTTGTATCCCGTCCTGCCCCCGTCGTCCTGCTCGTGCTCGACGGATGGGGATACCGCCCCGAGCGCGAGGGCAACGCGATCGCCATGGCCAGGGTGCCGACCTGGGATCGCCTCTGGGCCCGTGCACCGCGCACGTTGCTCGCTGCCTCCGGCGAGGCCGTAGGACTTCCCTGCGGGCAGATCGGCAACAGCGAAGTCGGGCACCTCAACCTCGGCGCCGGCCGCGTGGTGAAGCAGGACCTCGTGCGCATCTCGCAGTCCATCGCCGACGGCAGCTTCTTCACGAATGACGTCTTCGTCCAGGCGTGCCGGTCGGTGCGGGAGAGTGGCGGAACGCTGCACCTCGTCGGCCTGATCGGCACTGGCGGCGTGCACGCGATCGACGCGCACCTCCATGCCCTGCTCGACCTCGCCGAGCGTGAGCGCGTGCCGCGGGTCGCCGTGCAGGTGATGCTGGATGGCCGCGACACGATGCCGCGCTCCGGACTTGGCTACCTGCAGGATCTCATCACGCGAATGCGCGGCCGCGCCGTGATCGGCAGCGTGGGCGGCCGGTACTTCGGCATGGACCGCGACCATCGCTGGGATCGCACGGAAAAGTGGTATCGCTCCGCCGTGCTTGGCGCACCGCCCAAGGCCACGGATCCGCTGGCCGTGGTGCGCGAGGCGTACGAGCGCGGCGAGACCGACGAGTTCGTGATCCCGACGGCCATCGTGAACGAGGCAGGCAGTCCCATCGCGCCGATGCGCGACGGAGACGCGGTGATCTGCTTCAACTACCGCTCCGACCGGATGCGCCAGATCGTGCGCGCGCTCGTGCAGCCCGACTTCAGCGGCTTCGACGTCGGCCACCGGCCGCGCCTCCACGTGGCGACGATGACGCAGTACGACAGGACGTTCGCTGACTGGGGGGTGCAGGTGGCGTTCGCCCCGCAGTCCATGGCCAACATCGTGGGCGAGGTGATCTCGAAGGCCGGCCTCACGAACCTGCGCACGGCGGAAACCGAGAAGTACGCGCATGTGACCTACTTCTTCAACGGGGGCATCGAGCCCCCGTTCCCGGGCGAGGATCGACGGCTCGTGCCGAGCCAGAAGGTGGCGACGTACGACCTCGCGCCCGCGATGAGCGCGCCGGCCATCACCGACGTGCTGTGCGCGGCGATCGAGGCGCGGGAGCACGACTTCGTACTCTGCAACTACGCCAATGGTGACATGGTGGGCCATACCGGTTCGATCCCCGCGACCATTGCCGCCGTCGAGACCGTGGATGCGTGCCTGGCGCGCGTGCTCGCCTCGGCCGAGGCCGCGGGTGCGCGCCTGCTCGTCACGGCGGACCATGGCAACTGCGAGATGATGATCGATCCGGAGACCGGCGGTCCGCATACGGCGCACACCACCAACCCCGTGCCCTTCCTGATCGTGGACCACCGGGAAGAGGCAGCGCTGCGGGACGGCGGAGCGCTGTGCGACGTGGGCCCGACGATCCTCGGCATGCTGGGGCTCGAGCAGCCGGCGGACATGACGGGGCGCGACCTGCGCCAGTCGTGACGACACTCATTCATTCAATCGTTCGGAGCGAGCGCGTGAAGGCACTTCTCTGCGGCGCGATGGCGCTGCTGATGGCGATTCCGGCGGCGGCCCAGGTGGGGCACGATCCCGAGGACAGCCCGTATCGGGACCTCGAGTACAAGCAGGAGCTGACGCTGATGGGTGGCTGGGTGAAGGCGCGCCACGACCCCGCCGGCGTGGCGCCGCAGAGCGCGCCGATGGTGGGCGCGCGCTACGAGCTGTCGCTGGCCGGCCCGCTGGCGCTGAGCAGCGACTTCACGACGACGTTCGCCAATCGCAACGTGATCGATCCGTCGAAGCCGCTCGCGCAGCGCATCCCCCGCAACGAGTCATCCAGGGTGTACGCCGCGGATGTCGCGCTCGCGATGAACCTCACCGGCCGGAAGAGCTGGCACTACCTCGTGCCCCAGGTGCGCGCCGGCATCGGCGTGCTGCGCAGCTCGGCGGCGGACGACTCTTCGGGGTTCCACTTCGGCACCCCCTTTGCATTCTCGTTCGGCGGCGGGCTGAAGCTGGTGCCGGGCCGGGGTCGCTTGCAGCTGCGAGCGGACCTCACGGACCGGGTGTTCAAGCTCTCGTATCCGGACACGTACTATCGGCTCGCCTCTGACAACACGGCGGTGCTCCCTCTCTCCACGCCGAAGTCGTTCTACACGCATCACGCGGCCTTCACGCTGGGCGTGTCGTACCTCTTCGGGCGCTGAGCGTCGACACCGCCGGCGACCCTTCTTCCCGGCGGTTGACATGGCGCGCGACTTCGAGAACCTGCACGACATCGACGAGCTGGATAACCGGGAGCTGCGCGACCTCGTACGCGAGCAGCTCTCCCAGCATGGTGCGCTGGACATCGACGACATCACCGTCACGGCGCAGGACGGACACGTCGTGCTCGCGGGCCGCGTCGGCACGGACGGCGAGCGTCGGATCGCCGAGCACGTGCTCACGGACGTCATCGGCGTGACCGACTTCTCCAACGAGATCGTCGTGGATCCCATTCGCCGCGCGGTGAGCCCGATGGCGGTGGACGAACACCTGGTGGACGAGGCGCAGCGCGCGGGCACCCTCCTCGGTGACATGCCGGTGCCGCTCAGCCCCGAGGCCGACCACCTCGCCGACGAGGCGGATGAGGACCTCACCGGCACGACCAACTACGAGAACGTCATGGAGAATGGCGTCACCTGGAATCCGCCGGAATCACCGACGCCGGAAGGATACCTCGGCAGCAACGTGGAGCCCGAGGACATGGGGGAGCAGCACTGAAGACGGTAGGTGGGTAGGTGGGTAGGTGGGTAGGTGGGTAGGTGGGTAGGTCAGTCGGTGGGTAGGTCAGTCGGTGGGTAGGTCAGTCGGTGGGTAGGTCAGTCGGTGGGTAGCTCAGTCGGTGAGAAGGTCAGTCGGTGAGAAGGTGAGTCAGTGAGGTGGAAAGATGACGAGGGCGATCGGCGTG
>DASTGQ010000170.1:0-2928 GCA_035718985.1 Gemmatimonadaceae bacterium | reverse complement strand
CGGAGCTCACCCAACGCCTGCGTGACGTCGCGCTCGAGCTGCACGTGCCGCTCGTGGAAGGCGTCTACGCCGGCCTGCTCGGTCCCACCTACGAGACGCCGGCGGAGGTGCGCATGCTCGGCGTGCTCGGCGCCGATGCGGTGGGCATGTCCACCGTGCCCGAAGTGATCGTGGCGCGCGCCATCGGCATGCGCGTCGCCGGCATCAGCTGCATCACCAACCTCGCCTCCGGCCTCTCGCCGCACCCCCTCTCGCACGCCGAGGTCATCGAGACGACGAATCTCGTCGCCGAGCGCTTCGAGAAGCTGGTGGAGAGGTGGGTGGGGAGAATCGACACCGCAACCGCGAGTACCTAGTACCAAGTACCGAGTACCGGGACCTGTGGGCGGGCCACAACAATGCGCCTCGAGCCCTTACTACCAACCAGCGTCCCGGCTTCGTGGCCGGCCGTGCATTGCTGGGATTCGTGGTCAGGTCCCGGTACTTCGTACGAGGTACGAAGTACTCGCCGTTGCAGTGAAGCAGTTACCCCCTTGGCACCGGCGACGGCGGCAACGCCTTCACCCGCGCCTTGAACGCCTGGAAGTTCCGCGAGTCGACCGTGAGCGAGCGCAGGATCGCCGGGTCGTACGTGGCGATCAGCTTCTCCGTGTCCGCGATGCGGTCCTCCTCCAGCGGATGCGTCGCGAACCAGCTCTCCACCGCCGACGGATTGCGGTCGCGCTCGTCGATGAGGATCTGGAACATCTCGGGAATCCCCTGCGGGCTGATCCCGGCGCGGATCACGTTGCGCACGCCCTCTTCGTCGGCTTCCGCTTCGTCCTTGCGGCTGAAGTTCGCGAACAGCGCCGTCCCGCCCACCTGGATCGCCGCCTGTCCTGCCTGATTGTTGCAGATGCTCGTCAGCACGCACGCCAGCGTGACGCCGATGTTCGCGCCCTGCTGCTGCTGCATCTGCTTGATGGAATGCCGCCGCACGACGTGCCCGATCTCGTGGCCGAGCACACCGGCCAGCTGATCCATCTTCTGCGCGCGCTCGATCAGGCCGCGGTTCACGTACACGTATCCGCCCGGCACCGCGAACGCGTTGACCTCCTTGCTGTCCACGACGTAGAAGTGCCAGTCGGTGATGTCCTGGCGCGACGTCAGCCGGGCGATGGAATCGCCGAGCACGTTGATGTAGCGATTGATCTCGGGATCCTGGACGATCGGCAGCTGCGCGTTGATCTGCGCGGAGTACTGCTGGCCCATCTCGACTTCCTGTTGCGTCGAGACTCCGCAGGCCGTCATCGTTAGCACGAGCGTCAGGCTGGCAAGTCCACGTTTCATCATTCTTCCTCGTCGTGAGCGGGCAGAACGGATCGGGCAAGTCCCATTCCGGCCTGCGCGATAGCTAACACATTGAAGCTTCTTACCCTGGCCCGCGATCTCCGCCGGCGGAAGGCGCGAGAGCGCCAGCGCCTCTTCACCGTGGAAGGGGTGCGTACCGTCGAGGAGCTCGTGCGCTCGCCGCTGCGCATCCACGGCGCGCTCGTCGCCCCGCAGCTCGCGGATGCGCCGCGAGGCGCCGCGCTCCTCGCCCGCCTCCGCGAGCACGGCGTCGAAGTCGTCGAGGTCAGCACCCACGAATTCTCGAGCGCCGCCGAGACCGAGTCGCCACAGGGCGTGCTCGCCATTGCTGCCGTTCCCCCGCACTCGCTCGAATCGCTCGCGCTGCCCCCCCGCGCACGGATCGTGGTGCTCGATGCCGTCCAGGACCCCGGCAACGTCGGCACCATCGTCCGTACCTCGGCTGCGCTGGGTACCTCAGCCGTCATCGCGATGCCCGGCACCGTTGACCTCTGGAACACCAAAGTCGTCCGTAGTGCAATGGGCGCCGGCTTTCACCTTCCCACGCTTTCTACTACCTGGAACGAGCTCGATGCGTTCCGTCACCGCGAGTCGTTCGCCCTTTGGGGCGCCGACGCCGGCGGGACGGCACTGCACGAGCTGAAGCCGCCCGATCGGCTCGCGCTCATCGTTGGCAACGAGGGGGCCGGACTGTCTGCCGACGCTCAGCGCCTCGCCGACCGCCTCGTCGCGCTGCCCATCGCCAGCACCGTGGAATCCCTCAACGTCGCCGTCGCCACCGGCATCCTGCTCTACCAGCTTCGGACCTGATGCCAGTGCTCTTCTCCACTCTCGCGGCGTTCGCCTTCGGACTCTGCATCGGATCGTTCCTCAACGTCTGCGTCTCGCGCTGGCCGCGCGAGTTGAGCGTGGTCCGGCCGCGTTCGCGCTGCCCCAACTGCGGCCACCAGCTCTCCTGGTACGAGAACATTCCCGTCGCCAGCTGGCTCGTGCTGCGCGCCCGCTGCCGGTGCTGCGAGGAGCCCATCTCGGTCATCTACCCGCTGGGTGAGCTCGGTGTCGGCGTGCTGTGGGCACTGAGCGTGGCGCACTACGGTCCGACGTTCACCGCGCTGCGCCTCGCCGTGTTTCTGACCATCCTGGCCGGCGTCGCGCTCACCGACCTGCAGCACTACCTCATTCCTGACGGCTTCACGGTGTCGGGACTCCTCTGGTCGCTCGGCACCGCGTTGATTGCGCCCTTCTTCGTCGACGCGCCGCTCTTTGCCGGCCCGTACGACGCGCTCATCGGCGCGTGCGCCGGCGCGGGCCTCATCGCCATTATCGGCTGGCTCGGCGAGTCCGCACTGAAGCGCGAGGCGATGGGAATGGGCGACATGACCCTGATGGCCTTCGTCGGCGCCGCGCTCGGACCCGCACGCGCCCTCGCCACCGTGTTCGTCGGCGCCACCCTCGGCGCCGTGGTCTTCCTCGCCGTCGTCTACCCGGTCGCCTTCCTCCGCCGCGGCCGCGTCACCTCGCAGACCGAGCTCGCCCTCGGTGAACCCGAAGATCTTTCACTCCCGCTCGTCCCCTTCG
>DASTGQ010000169.1:0-2071 GCA_035718985.1 Gemmatimonadaceae bacterium | reverse complement strand
AGCGCCAGGCACAGGAGTACGAACTGCAGGCCGAGCGCGAACCAGTTGCCCACCGTCGCCTGCACGTAGCTGCCGGAGAGCCCGTAGTGGTGGTGCCACCAGACGCTCAGGACGGCGAACGGCAGCTCAGCGGCCCAGACGAAGGCGAAGCCGAGCATCCCGAGCAGCATCCCGGTGCCGATCGGGCCCGCCGCGGACTCGCGCATCCACCGCACGCCATAGCGCGCGAAGATTCCGAGGACTACGAGTTGCGTGAGCGTCTTCCCGAGCCAGAAGAGACGCTCCACGCCGCTGAAGCGCTGAGCGCGATCTAGTACGTGCGCGGGGAAGAGCGCGCGCTCGTCGAGGTGTGGCAGATGGTATGCCGGCAACGACGATCGCCAGAGCAGCCAAGCTGCGACGGCCCAGACTCCCGCGAGGACTACGGCAAGGGTTACGCGACGGGCGAGTACTCGGGCTCCTGCTGCTGCGGCAGCTCTTCGCCTTCGAGCGGGCTCGCGTGCGGATACACGTCCGTCAGGAGATACAGGTACGCGTTCGTCTGCGCGAAGTAACGGAGGGCGTAGGCCATGAGGTTGCGAAGGCCCCACGGCGCGCTACCGCGAGCGAGCGCTACGAACCACGTGAAGATCGAGGCGAGCCAGAGCGCAAAGAAAAGACCAATACCGACCATCCACGCCGGGATGACGAGGATGGCGCGGAACAACGTCTTCCAGCGGTTCTGGCGCTGCGGCTCGGCCGGTAGCGCGAGGTCGAGCGGGTAGGTTCCGGCCGCACCTGTGAAGCCGGGGAACGGATTCGCGGCGAGCGTCAAGAACGCGAAGATGTGGAACTGGTAGCGGACGAATGCGCCGAGGAAACGCTGGAACGGACGCGGCGGCCGACCCATTATCAGCGTCGCGAACCAGTTGATGATCGACACGATCGATGCGACGAGCGACCAGAGGTAGAACCAGACGTAGTGGGGGATGAAGAGCGGCAGCCGGAAGAAGACGGTGAGCCGCGAGCGCCGCAGGTCGTGCGCCTCGCCCACCAGCCGCACGGGATGTACGGCCGGCCGCGCGACGGTCTCGAGCATCGCCGTCGGGTCGCTGTTGGGGTAGCGGTCGGTCAGGAGAAGCGTGTAGGCGCGTACCTGGCCGCCGTAGCCGAGCCCGTAGGCGCCAGCGTCACGGAGTCCACTCGGCATCCGCCCCGTCACGAGAGTCGCGAACCAGCCCAGGAAGGCGCAGATCCCTGCGAGTAAGCCGCCACCCCAGAACCCACCACCGGCGCTCGAGTTGTTCGTACCGCCGCCGCCACCGCGATTGGCGTAGAAACCCGCCGAAAAGCCGAATCCGCCGCCGAGGATCGAGCCGATGAGGAGGGCCGGAATCGCGAGGATCAACCGCAGCAGCGTCTTCCACCGTGACTGCGGCTGCGGGTCCTCGGGCAAGACGATGTCGACCGGATACGAGCCCGCCTCTCCCATGAAGCCCGGATAGGGATTCGCGACGAGGTAGAGGTAACCGCCCAGGTGGATCGTGTACCGGATGTATGCGCAGAGGAAGCGATGGAAGGCGCGCGGCGGCTGGCCTGTGATCAGCGTGGCGAACCAGTTGAGGATCGCCACGATCGTCGCGACGATCGACCAGAGGATGAACCAGATGTAGTGCGGGATCGCCAGCACCAGGCGGAAGGCGACGGTGAGGCGGTTGCGGTGGAAGTCGTCCTCGACCGCGAGACGTGCAGGATGCGGCTCGTGCATATGCCATCTATACGCCATCCGTCAGACTGCGGCTAGGTATGAGCGAGCCGGGAATCGACAAGGAGACGGCCGAGCGCATCGAGCAGCCGGTCGACGCCGAGGCCGAGCACGAGGCTCGGCTCACGCCGGCCGAGGCGGTCGCGCGGATGCGGATCAACGTTCCGGTGCGCGGCAACCGCAAGCTCCGGACGCTGATCGACCGCGTCAATGCCGACGATCAGGTCAAAGGCTGGTGGCACGTTTCGAATGTCAATGCCGTCGCGCGGATGCAGATCAACGACCACTCCTGGGTGCACATCCAGATCGTCACGAACATCGCACTCA
>DASTGQ010000168.1:0-2524 GCA_035718985.1 Gemmatimonadaceae bacterium | reverse complement strand
CGCGGCTCGTGCAGGGCGCCGGTGGCGGTACGGTGAGCGTGATCCAGGCGTATGTCGCCGACGCCACGGAGCCGGAGGACCGGGCCAAGGCGCTCGGCTGGCTCTCCGCGTCGACGAACGTCGGCGTCGCCATCGGTCCGGTGTTCGGCTCCGTGACGGCGACGATGGGGCTCGCCGCGCCCGGACTGTTCGCCGCCGCGCTGTGCGTGCTCAACATCGCCTTCGCGTGGAAGTTCCTCCACGAGTCGCGCGACATGGCGGAAGCGGCCGAAGCGAAGGCCAACCCGCGGCCGAGCGGCCGGTCGCGCGAGGCGGTGGTGCACGTCGTCACGCACTCCGAGGAGCCGGCCTCACGCCTCATCTGGATCTACGCCATCGCCATGGGCGCGTTCCAGGGCGTGACGTCGATGCTCGCCCTCTTCCTCAACGTGCGGTTCGCCGTGACGGCGAAGACGATCGGCTTCTTCTTCACCTACGTGGGCGTGATCAGCGTGCTGACGCGTGCGCTGATCCTCGGCCGGATGGTGGACCGGTTCGGCGAGGCGAAGCTGTCGCGGTTCGGGAGCGTGCTGCTCGCCATCGGCATCGCGTCGCTCGCGTTCATCAAGCCGCTCGCCGACCCGGCCGGGCTCGCCGCGCGCATGGGCCACGTCCTGCCGGCGAGCGCGGTGGCGCTGCTGCCCTATCTCCCGCTCGCGCTCGCCGTCGCGCTGCTGCCACTCGGCACCGCGTTCCTCTTTCCATGCGTGACGGCGCTGCTGTCGCGCGTGATCTCGAGCCGCGAACGCGGGCTGTACATGGGGGTGCAGCAGACGTTCGGCGGGCTGGCGCGAGTGATCTTCCCGATCCTGTTCGGGTGGTTGTTCGACCGTTCGGTGCCGTTGCCGTTCCTGATCAGCGGGGCGATGGTGGCGGGGACGATCTATCTGGGGCTGGGGATGGAGGCGTACACTCAGCCCAAGGCTCGGGCGGCGACGTGAGTGCACTCTGCACTGAACTTCTACCGTAGTTGGCCGAAGTTCACGGTCGGGAGTGCCACGGCAAAGCTCAAAGTTGCAGCTGAAAGCTGTCAGTACTGATCGTAGTGACTGACGGTCTGACGACTCCTCGCACCACGGCTGGAATGGAACGGTGCGGCGGAATTGCAACGGCGTTGGGTGAATTCCAGCTCATCTTGGCCGAATGTGCCGGGTCGCGGCGAAATGGTGATGAGTTGTCGGTGCGACAGCCTATGCTGTCGTCATGCAGGACTACCACAAGCTGAACGTGTGGCAGAAGGCACACGCGCTCGCGCTCGACGTACATCGGGTAGCGGGCACCTTTCCTCGTGTCGATGGCGTCGCGCTCACCAGCCAGCCACGGCGCGCAGCCCTGTCCATTCCGGCGAACATCGCCGAGGGAGCCGGCAAGTCGGGCAACCCTGAGTTCCGCCGCTTCCTCCACATGGCGCTCGGCTCGGCCGCAGAGACGGATTACCACCTGCTCGCGGCCCGCGACCTCGGCTTGCTCGAAGCAGCCACCTACGACGACCTGGCGGCACGCACGATCGAAGTGCGTCGGATGCTTGGTGGCCTGATCAAGAGGGTGACGGCAACCCTCGACTCACCCGTGAAGGGAAAGGAACCGATGCACTGAAAACTGACGACTGCCCACTGCGCACCACGCAGTGGTGCGTTCCGCCCCACCGTTCCATTCCAGCCGCGGCGGCAAGAGCCCTATGACCGTGAGTGACTACGATCAGTACTGACAGCTTTAAGCTGCAACTTTCAGCTTTGCCGTGGCACTCCCGACGGTGAACTGCGTCCAACCGCAGTTCAGAGTTCAGTCCAGAGTTCAGTTCGGAGATCCGTCCAGCGTTCGTCCAGAGTCCAGCTCAGAGTCCCGCTCTAGGACTCTTTCGACTCCGTCATCCCCGGCTCCGACGCCAGCACCGCCCGCGCGATCTCCACCATCGGCACCGACTTGTCCTGCGACGTCCGCTGCAGGATCCGGTACGCCTCCTGCTCCGACGATCCCGTGCGCCGCATCAGGATCCCCTTCGCGCGCTCGATCGTCTTGCGGTTCTCCAGCGCGCCGCGCGCCGCTTCGGCGTCCTTGCGCGCCACCGAGATCTCGCGCGCCCGCGACACCGCCAGGCGCAGCGTGGAGTCCAGCAGTCGCGGCGGCGTCGGCTTCGGCAGGAAGGCGATCGCCGCCGTCGCTGCCACCTCGCGCTCGCTGAGCTGCACCGACTCGTCGCCGCTGAACAGCACCACCGCCACGCCCGGCACGTGCGCCGTGATCTGCTCGGCGGCCTCGATCCCCGAGCCGTCCGGCATGTGCACGTCGAGCAGCACGACGTCGGGCACCACGTCCTTCGCCCGCTCGATCGCCTCGCGGCCGCTGCTCACCTCCGCCACCACCACGTGCCCCATCGTGTTCAGGAGCTCCACGAGAAGGGTGCGTGCGTTGTCGTCGTCCTCGGCGATGAGGATCCGGATTCCGTGCGAGTCGGGCATTCTGGTGCCGGGGGGTTACTGCGAGG
>DASTGQ010000167.1:0-9838 GCA_035718985.1 Gemmatimonadaceae bacterium | reverse complement strand
GGTGATGTCCGCCGCCGAGGTATCGCTCGCCCCTCGGCCGCCACCGCGACGACCGCCACCGCCGCCGAAGGCGCCGATGTTCCAGTCGTACGGGATGCAGAGCGTGCTGTTGTCCTGCTGCGCGCCGCAGACGTGAAACGGGATGTGCTTCGTCGTGGCGATGTGATAGAACTGCTCCGTCGGGTAGTCCTCGTCGGTCCACTTGCCGCCGTCGTTCACCGACACCGCGCCGCCGCCATCGTTGCCGACGACGAGGTGCTTCGGATCGTCGGGATCGATCCACAGGTCATGGAAGTCGCCGTGCGTGCCGTTGTCGATCGACTTCGTCGTCTTCCCGCCGTCCGTTGAGCGGTACATCGACGTGTTCTGCAGATAGACGACATCGGCGTTCTTCGGGTCGGCGAAGACGTGGGTGTAGTAGAAGGCGCGCTGCCGGATGGCGCGGTTGTCGTTGACGAGCTTCCACGTGGCGCCGGCATCGCTGCTGCTGAACAGGCCGCCCTTCTCGTTCTCGACGAGCGCGTAGACGCGGTTGCCGTCCGGTCCCGCGGCGACGCCGATGCGGCCGATGACGCCGGCGGGCATGCCAGGATTCCGCGTGATCTCCGTCCACGTCTCGCCGCCATCGGTGCTCTTGAACAGGCCGCTGCCCGGGCCGCCGCTCGACATCGAGTACTCGTTGCGGTACGCCTCCCACAGCGCGGCGTACATCACCTGCGGGTTCGACGGGTCGATCGTGATGTCGATCGCGCCGCTCCTGTCATCGCGATAGAGCACGCGACGCCACGACTTGCCGCCGTCGGTGCTCTTGTAGACGCCGCGCTGCGTGCTCGGCACGCTGTATTTCCCGAACACGGCGACGAACACGATGTTCGGGTCCGTCGGATGGATGCGGATCTTCGAGATCGCGTCCGTGCTGTCGAAGCCGACGTGCGTCCACGTCTTGCCGGCGTCGGTGCTGCGGTAGACGCCGTCGCCGGGCATGATGTTGCCGCGGATGCAGCTCTCGCCCATGCCGATGTAGACGATGTCCGGGTTGCTCGCGCTCACCGCCACCGCGCCCACCGACGCACTCTTGAGCTGGCCGTCGGTCACGGGGCGCCAGTTCTCGCCGGCGTCGGTGGTCTTCCACAGGCCGCCGCCCACGGCGCCGAAGTAGGCCTCCTTCGCGCGCCCCTGCACGCCGCTCACGGCGATGGAGCGTCCGCCACGATCGGGGCCGATGTTCCGCCACTTGAAGTTGGCAAGGAAGGTGGAGTCGGGGCCGGGCACGGCGGCGGTCGCGGCGCTCGCGACGCGCGGGCGGCTGCGGGTGATGCCGGGCAGGCCGACGGACAGGATGAGTGTCGTTGCCGAGAGGGACAGCAGCGCGCGGGACTGCAGCATGATGTCTGGATGGGCAGAGTGGACACCGGCGACCTGGACGCCGGCTCACTCCATTCTACCGATCGTTCGGCCGCGCGCTACCGGGCGCGCCCTTCGCGCCTACGACACTCGCGCCGCGAACTCGTACCCCACGCCGCGTACGGTGCGGATGACCACCTGCCGGCTGTCGTGCAGCTTGCTGCGCAGGTAACCCATGTAGACGTGCACCAGGTTGCGTCGTCCGCGAGTGCCGTCGCCACCCCATACGAACGACGTGATCTCGTCGATGCTCACGGCGCGCGGCGCGTACCAGAAGAGGCAGTCGAGCACCGACTCCTCGGTGCGCGTCAGCTTCACTTCGTGGCCGGCACACCACACGCGCCGCGATTCGCGGTCGAACATGATGTCGCCGATGGCGACCCGCGAGCCGGCGTTCACGGTGCGCGCTCGACGCGCCGCCGCGCGCAACCTGGGCGCGAGCAGCCGGTCGCCCGTCCGGATCACGTCATCGGCGCCGAGGTCGAGCAGCTGGCCCGCGTCGGCTTCGTCGAGCGCGCCATGCACGATGAGCGTGCAGGTGAGCGACCGCTGGCGGAGACGCCGGAGCACCATGCCGCCGCCGGTGAGCACGCTGCGGTCGGTGACGACGATGTCGGCGCGCTCTCCCTCGACGAGCTCAGCGATCGACGCGTACCGACTGAGCGTGGTGTTCGGCTCGGCGAGCACAGCATGCACCCTGCGCCACGTGTCGTCCGACATGGTGAGGACGGCGACCCGTGCCCCGGGCTGGCGCATGAGTGGCATGCGGCGCTTTCCCGACGCGGGGCTCCCCTCGAGCGAGCCCACGGGGGCAAGCTTGGATGCAGTGGCGTCTGGCGGGCGGCGGGAGGAGGGCTGGTGGCTCGCGGCGAATGTCGACATCGGCCAGGGGCTCGAAGTGAGAAATTCGATGGAACTCCAGTTTATGCGGCGCCCCTGACATCGACCGTTACACAGTGGGCAATGCCGCGACGTTCGCGTCGTCGCCATCTTTCCCCGATGCCCGTCTCGTACCGCTTCCGGGGTGATGTGCTCGAGGTTCGCGCGATTGGCGCGTATGCCCCGGAGGAAGTGGCCCAGGCCTTCGACCGCGCGCTCGCCGATCCGGCTCGCCCGGCGCTTCGCGCCCTTCTATATGATGTGCGGGAGTCGAGTGTGGTCGGCGGCCGGTCGACCCCGGAGGTCCGGACAGCGGTCGCCTTCTTCGAGAGCCTCGGCCAGCAGGTCGGGCAGCGCGTCGCGCTGCTGGCGACGACGGACGTGGCCTATGGCGTGATGCGCATGGTCGCCGCGTGGGCGGACGCGCGGAACATCGACGCCTCCGTGTTCCGCGACGCCGACGAGGCCTTCGCCTGGGCGAGCCGGTAACGCGGTCGGACGCCGGATTGTGCGCCGCGTGCGTTCACTGCCGGGTGATCCGCACGCGACGCTCCATCTTCTACATGTGCCAGCGCTCGTTCACAGACGCGCGCTTCCCGAAGTACCCGCGCCTGCCCGTGCTCGAGTGCATCGGCTACACGCCAGGCGAGCCGTCCGACTCAGACTGAGGCGGTCTCCTCCGCCGTCGGATAATCTGTGTAGCCATCGGTGAAGCCGTTCGGGCCCGGTGCATAGAACGTCGCGCGGTCCGGCTCGGCCAGGGGCAAACCGAGTCGGAGGCGCTCCACGAGATCCGGGTTGGCGATGAACGGCCGCGCCATCGCCACGAGCGTCGGCCGCGGATCGGCGAGCGTCTCCTCGATCGCGGCCAGCGTAGTGTAGTTGCCGGCGTGGATCACGGTGTTCGTGAACGTGTCGCGCACGATCTTCGCCGTCGCCGACGCCGAGTCGAGCGCAGAGAGGCGCGAGTGATCCACGAGGTGCACGTACACGATGCCGATCTTCTGGAGCTCATCGGCGAGATACCCGTAGGCTTCGTCGATCTCGGGATAGTGCGTGAGGTCGTTCGCCTTGCTCCACGGCGACAGCCGGATGCCAGTACGGTCGGCGCCGATGGCGTCGGCCACGCCGCGCGTCACCTCGAGCACGAACCGCGCGCGATTGCGCACACTCCCGCCGTAGGCATCGGTGCGCTGGTTGCTCTGCGGGTGGAGGAACTGCTCGAGGAGATATCCGTTCGCGCCGTGCAGCTCCACGCCGTCGAAGCCGGCTTCGATGGCCAGCTGCGCGCTGCGCACGAACTGGTCGCGCACCTTCGCGAGCTCATCGATGGAGAGCGCCCTCGGTGTGCCGTGGGGTTGCAGCTGCTGCTGGTCGGTCCACATCTGCCCTGCCGCGGCGATCGCCGACGGTGCGACCCCCTGCACGCCAGCGGGGAGATTGAGCTCGTGGAAGATTCGGCCGGCGTGCATGAGCTGGATGAACACGTGGCTACCGGCCTCGTGCACGGCGTCGGTGGTGAGGCGCCAGCCGCGCACCTGCTCTTCATTGAACAGTCCGGGGATGCGCGCGTAGCCGAGCCCTTCCGGCGCGGGAGCAGTTCCCTCGGTGATGATCAGTCCGGCCGAGGCGCGCTGACGGTAGTACTCCGCCATCAGTTCGTTCGGCACGGCGCCGGGCGCGCGGCTGCGCGTCATCGGCGCCATGACGAGGTGATTCTCGAGGGTGATGCGGCCCAGTGGTGCGGGCGTGAATGCCTTGCCGGTCATTGAGTCTGCGGGTGCGTCGTTGGCTGGGTCAGATGGACACTCAAGCGAATGCCACGAGCATGCCGGGAGTTCCGCGCGAGCTCGTCCTCGCGCTCGACGTAGCGGTGTCTACCTTCCGCACTCGGCGCGGTGGAACAGGAGAGCGAGACCTTCCGCGTGACCGGCATCGGCGTCAGGGTGATCGCGCAGAACGCTGAAGGTGGCCGGTTCGACACCGAGTGAGGCGGGCGAATGCACGAACGGCGGTCATCGTGGTGAGATGACCGCCGTTCGCGTGTTTCATCATTCGTGATGCGATGCTACGCGTCCACTCCAGCCAAGCGCCTCAGCGGGCGCACCGGCGATGGGTGATTACTCGATCGGCGAGGCGAGATTGCCGCAGGCGACGATGGTCGTGGGGTTGGCCTCGGAAGCGCCGACGCTCACGAAGTAGTTGCCCTCCCTCGGCATGACGATCCCGACTGTCGCCGAGCCCGAGGCGCGGCCGTTGTCATCGACCTTGAGCGTCTTGTAGTCCGACGCCGAGCCGAACACACCTTCGTCCGCGCCGCACTGGCCGCGGTGGGCCTGCCAGGGATGCTGGCCGCCCGGCGATGCGTTCGCGAGGACGAGGGCGACATTCGTGTTCTCCGGGTTCTTGTCCGGCGTCATCGAGATCTGCCCCGTCATCTGGACCGCGCCGGAGAGGTTCGACGGCGTAGTCAGCTGGCCGTGCCAGCGCGAGTTCCTGTTCGCGTCCTGCGTGCTCACCTGCACGACGGGAGCATGATTGAGCGGACTGCGGAACGGGTTGCACGCGGCCAGCGCGAGCGCTCCCGTGGCCGCGATGGTGTAGAGCGACGGTCGGATCATGTGATCTCCAGCGAGGGACCAGGTAAGGACTGCTGAACGACCGGTCCGACGTCGCCCCGCATGAATGGAAGGTACCCCGCTGGTACCTGTTTGTCAATGTGTTGTCTAATACAAAACATGGACAAAGTCAGTCGGCGCCACTATCTATTCGACATGCCCAAGCGCGCCGCACCGACTCCCGCCGTTCTCCACCCCATCCAGGTCGTCACTCGCCGGACGGGGATCAGCGCCGACGTCCTCCGCGTGTGGGAGAAGCGCTACGCCGTGGTCACGCCGGTGCGCTCGACGAACGATCGCCGCCTCTACTCCGACGCCGACATCGAGCGCCTGCGCCTGCTGGTGGAGGTCACCCGCACCGGGCGCACCATCGGGCAGGTCGCCGCGCTCGACAACGCGGCGCTCGTCGCGCTCCTCGCCGAGGAGGAGCGGCCCGCCCTGAAGCCACACCGGGACCAGGCCGAGACCGTGCTGCACGCGCCGCCCGGGGCCACGGATCTCCTCGAGCCCTGCATCGCCGCGATCACGCGCTTCGACGCCGTCGCTCTCGACCTGCTGCTGCGCCGAGCCATCGTCGCGCTGTCGGCCGACGACTTCCTCGACGCCATCGTCGTGCCGCTCGTCGAGCACCTGCGCGTGCACACCCTCGACGGCTCGCTGCGCCGCCCGCACCGGCATCTCGCCCACGCCGTGCTGCGTCGCGTGCTCGATCATGTCGTCGCGACGGCCACCGCGCCGCTCGCGTCGCACGATCTCGTGGTCGCCACGCTCCCCGGACACGCGCAAGAGCTCGATGCCCTCGTCGTCGCCGCGGTGGCCGCAGCGGACGGCTGGCGCGTCACGTACGTCGGGCCTGGCGTGCCGGCGGACGACATTGCCGAGATGCTGGAGCACGTCGGGGCGCGCGTGCTCGTCCTGAGCGTGGCCATGGCACCGGGCAACCGGCTGGTGCCGCGCGAGCTTCGACGCCTGCGTACGCTGCTCCCGGCCGGCGCGGATCTGCTGGTCGTGGGTCCCGCCGCCGGCGCACATCGCGCGGTGCTTGGCGAGACCGGGGCGACGCCGCTCATCGATCTCTCCATGCTGCGCGCGCGGTTGCGCGCCCTGGCCAGAGCTGTCCCCGCAGCCAGGAGAGGGCTGCGTCGCCGGCCCGCGTCGTGATCGTGCGCGCCTCGAGCGTGGCGATGTCCACCTGACGCGAGCGAGGCGACGCCCGGCGTCTGATGATCCTCCTCGATCACGCCGTCTCGAGGATCGCGGGCGCCGGGCCGTCGCTCCGCGAGCGAACGAGTCGGTTGGATCCATCGGTGGTTGGCGGGCGGTGAACATCGCGTTCCCGCTCCACCACGCGGCCCCGTTCGAGCACCACCGTATGATCGGCGAAGTGGCGCAGTGCCGCTCGGTGGGCGATCACGATGACTGTCGTTCCTTCCCCGGCGACTCGGCGAATGACTGCCAGCACCCGCTGCTCGTTCGCCGGGTCGAGCGCTGACGTTGCCTCGTCGAGGACGAGAACTGCCGGACGTCGGTAGAGGGCGCGTGCAATTGCCAATCGCTGCCGTTCTCCGCCCGAAAGCCCGATGCCTCGCTCGCCGACGGGCGTCAACCAGCCGAGTGGCATGCGCTCGATGGTGTCGCGCAAGCCGAGCTCCTCGCACAGCGCGACGATGCGCGCGACATCGGGGGACGAGTCGTTCAGCGCCACGTTCTCGATCACGGTGCCCGCGAAGAGGTCGATGGTCTGGGGAACGACCCCGACGATGGCACGCAGGCTCGCCAACTCCACGTGGGCGACATCGTGCACGCCGATGCGGATCCGGCCGGCGTCCACCGGGTAGAGCCGTTGCAGGAGGGCGGCGACAGTGCTCTTGCCAGAGCCGCTCTCGCCGACGATCGCGGTGACGCGGCCCTTCGGACACGTGATCGAAACGTCGACGAGCGCCGCGGACTGCACTCCATACCGGAAGTGGACGCCCTCCAGCACCACGTCACCGACGCTCTCCCGGGTCAACGGGACCGGCGCTGAGCGCGCCTCCGGGTCGAGCTCCATGATCTCGAAGAGCCGCTCCCCAGCCGCGCGTGCCTCCTGTACCGCACGGCTGAATCCCACGAGCGCGAGCATGGGTCCGGTGAGAAACGCGAGCAGCGCGTAGCACGACATGAGCTGACCCGGCGACAATTGCCGGTCGAGCGCGCGCGTCGCGCCGATCCAGAGTAGCGCGACGGCCGAGAGCCGGCCGATCAACTGGCCGATGCTGCCGACCCAGATGCCCGTCCGTGCCGCCGCACCCAGCGTGCGGAAGAGCCGAACGAATCGTGTCTCCGTCAGCTGCGCCGCGTGCTGCTCGAGTCCGAAGCGCTTGATCGTTCCGATGGCGCTGAGCGATTCGATGAGCTGTGCCTCAAGCGCGGCAGCACGCTCGAGCGCCGTGCGCTGCTGCACTCGACTGAGTCGCGTGCCGGCCGCGTACAGCATGGCGTACAAGGGAAGCGCCGCGAGAGTGCAGGCCGCGAGTCGCCAGTCGTAGGTGAACATCATCGCGGTCGCGGCCGTCACGATCATCACGTTGGCGGCGGCGTCCACCGTGACGTCGCTCACGAACGCCCGGATCTTCACTGCGTCGGTGACCCGCGAGGTGAGTTCCCCCACGCGCATGCCATCGAGGGTGCGCTGCGGCAGCGCGAGCAGATGGTTGTAGTAGCCGAGAATGAGACCGGCGTCGATGTGCTGCCCGACCCGCACCATGAGTGATGAACGTGCGGCACCGATCAGCGTCTGCGCGATGATCACGCCGATCATGGCGACCGTCATCACGTGGAGCGGGCCGGCGCGACCGCTGGCGAGCACTGAATCCACGAGGTACTGCACGTAGACGGACATGGCCAGGCCGAGCACGGTGTATGCGATCGCGCCGATCATTGCCTCGGCCAATGCTCCACGATGCGGCGAGATGAGCCGCCAGACGTGCCGCGCCCGGCTGGCGGCTGGAGGAACTGTATGCGGTGCCTCGGGCGAGAGCAGGAGCAGCGCTCCGCTCCACCGCTTCTCGAACGCCGTGCGGTGTTCCTTGCGACGCTCGCCCGGCCCGGGATCCATGATCCAGATCCGCTGGTCGTCGACCCGCTCGACTACGACATAATGCTGTGCACCATCGGCCAGGAGCACATGCGCGATCGCGGGCATCGGGGCCTGCGTGAGCGCGTCTCCCGTGGCGCGAACGCCCTTGGCCGAATATCCAAGCCGAGCCGCGGCGCGACTGAGCCCCAGCAGCGACGTGCCCGCCCGGTCCGTCTCGGCATATTGCCGCAGCCGTGCGAGCGACACCTTCCGCCCGTGATGCCGCGCGATGCTCGCGAGGCACGCCACGCCGCAATCGCTCGCGTCGTGCTGCCGGATCGCCGGTACGCGCCTCACGTCAGCGTCGGGCTGGCGATTCGTCCGGCGTGGCGGGGTCCATCCAGTCCCGCGCGCGACTCAGTAGTAGTTGCGAGAGTTTCCGTCGGCCAGCAAGAAAGCGTGCCTGGCATCGGAGGCCCTTCCGGAGCGCTACCATGCGGCCGTCCGCCCGCCGGAGCGTCGATTGATCCAGCCGGACGCGAACGCGAAACACCGGCTGATCATTCTGCACGATGTAGTCGCTCGCGACGGACGCCACCGCGCCGCTGGCGGCGCCCCACTCCTGTACGTCGTATCCTTCCATCAGGAGCCGAACCGGCATGCCAGGGCGGATCCTGCCCACATCACTCGCGGGAACGAGTACATCCGCGGCAAGGAGATCGTCCGGGGAGATGACGGCGATCACGTCGCCCTGTCGGACGCTGGTGCCGGGCGAGACCGCGGCCAGCTCCTCGATCGCTCCCGCGATCGGTGCGACGACGGCACGCATGGCTTCGGCCTCCCGCTCCGTGGCGAGACTGCGCTGCAGCTCGGTGATACGCTCCAGGGTTGCGGCAAGCTCACCCGCCCAGGCGGCTCGACGCTGCTCCAGGGCGAGCATGCGACTTTCGCGGACATGCCGCAGCTCGAGCTCCGCAGTCTCCAGCTCTGCGGGCGCTGCGAACCCCCGTTGCGCAAGCTGGCGCAGCCGGTCGCGGCTCTGGGTCGCGCGTTCGACACCGATCGTGAGCTGCCGCCATTCAACCACGGTCTCGGCGGCCATCGCACGGGAACGTTCCCCGGTCAACCGCCCCTGCAGGGCCGGCATCTCGTTCGTGTCTGCGGCGAGGAGCAGGCGCAGGTCGCTGGCGATTGCTGCCTGCTCCCGGCTCGCTCTCACGCTGGCACGGTGAGCGACGTCGTTCGCGTGTCCGCCAATCACGAGGATGGTGTCGCCGGCGCGTACATGCTCATCCCGCCGCACGGCCAGCTGAGTGACGATGCCATCCGACATTGCGCGCAGCGACTGTCGTTCCACCAGCGGGCGCAACATCGCTGGCGCGCGCAGCGTCAGATCGACGGATAGCGTGAGCACGGTGACCGCAGCGGCGACGATCACGGCGAGAGTGCAGCGGTAGACGAGCCCTGCATGGCGTGCCTGCTGCCCGAGAAACGCCTCGAGCGAATCCTCGACCTCGAGGCAAAGGATGCCATCGTCCATCGGAGGCACGCGTCGTCACCCTGACACGTGCAGTGTCATCGCTTGCAGCGCGGGTTGGACGGAGCTCGCATCCGATGGGGGATACCACAGCGTGCGACGAAGCTCCCGACGCAGGGCGATGGCGCTCAGGCACGTGACGACCAAGGCGACCAGCGAGACGAGCAGCTTCACTTCCATCGAGTCGCCGAGCCCCGTCACTGGAAGCCAGATCGGCCCCGAGAGATTCAATGCGCTGTGGGTCAGCACCGCGAGCCACATGCGGCTCGTGCTCACGATGACGCACGCCAGGACCACGCCCGCAGCAAGCTGTCCCATCCACTGCCCCGAGTCATCATGCAC
>DASTGQ010000166.1:0-5756 GCA_035718985.1 Gemmatimonadaceae bacterium | reverse complement strand
CGGTCCACGATGACGTCGGAGCCCTGAGGCTCCGACGCCCGGCGTGATCGTCGCCGCCTGCCCTCGGCGGCTGCTGCTAGCGTGACGCTGTCGTACCCGCGCGCGCGATCTGCTCGTAGACTGCTCGCGCCCGCTCGATCTCGGCATGGAACCGCGCACGCTCCGCCGCGGAGCGCCATGGCGCCCGCTGGTCCACGTGCGTCCAGATGGACTCCGTGAGCTCAGCGAGGAAGCGCGCATCCTCCGCGGAGGTCCATCGCCGCCCGTCACGCACCACGTACACGGGCGTGGACTGCGCGAACGCATAGCTGTCGCCCACGTAGCGCGACGCTGGCCCGACGGCGCGCACTGCGACCCAGCCGCCCTGCGGGACTGCGACCTGTCCGTCGAAGGCGAGTCGCGAGGAGTCGCCAGGCGTGACCGTGGCTGCCACCTTGCCGTTGACGATGATCTCGAGCCGCCCCACTGGCGCGATGGAGCGCGTGCTCGCGCGCACGTGAACCGACTCCGGCGCCGAAGCGCCGAGCGCCAGTTCGTCGCCCATCTTGCGGCCGTTCACCTCGAGCCAGAGCAGGGGACCGGTGGACGAGAAGCTCCGTCCCGCCCGGATACCGGCCAGCCATGAGGCAACCGTCAAGGGGCCGCGCACCTGCACGAACGCGCGATCGGTGCCTGGCGGTGGGTCGCGCCACACGTCGGTGAAGTTGTCGGTGCCGGCAGTGGCGGGAAGCCGGAATCCGCAGTTGAGCAGGCGGAAGTACATCGCGTCCGAGGCCAGCTCGTCGGAGTAGACCGACGACACGTCGTAGAACTCCCCGCGGCCGAGCGCGACGTCCACCGGAATGAGCGAGTTGCTCCCATCCGCGGGCTCGCGCACCTCGTTCAGGTACGGATGGACGTAGCCGGCCATGCCGCCCTGCGCCTTCGCGGAGTCCAGGTACATGCCGTCCAGCTCCGGCTGCGCGTACGCCGAGCTCGGAAGTCCCGCCTGGAACGGCAGCACGAAGTGATGGATGCCGAGGAGCGCGATGTGGCCGAGCGAGCCGCGGAACTCTTCGGCGTATTGCAGCACGTAGTCGCGGGTCGAGAGCGGCGACGGCTTGCCCGTAAGATCCGACCATCGCCCCATGATCTTCGAATCATCCATGTGGATCAGCGCGTTGGTCACGTGCAGGTCCTCGGCGAGGAGCTGATCGAAGAACGTCTGGTGCGTGAGTCCGAAGCGTCCCTGATGCAGGTCGTGCACATGGGTGTCGCCCGAGTACCATCCCTCGGCGGGAAGATCGACCAGCCGCTCCAGCCGCAGCGTGAGCGTGCGCGTCGCGCCGGCCGGCACGTCCACCGTCGCGGCGCGCGGCCGGTACTCGAACCCCTTCATCGCCTCCACGCTGGTGCGGCCGGCGGGCACATCCACCTCGAAGGAGCGTGGTGCCTGGAAATAGTGCGTCTCCGTCGCGGAGATGACGCGGTGAAACGCGCCCGCGGGGGCGTACGAGCGTCCGTCGCTCGCCTGCAGGTAGATGCGCGCCGCGGTCGGCTTGCCATCGGGTCCGAGCACCATCACGCGCAGGCGGCCGGTGGCAGTTCGCGGCTTCAGCCCGCGGATAGGGACCGCACGCCACGCCGATACCCGGCCCCCGCCGATGCTGGCGACGTACAGCGTCGTCGCACCCGCGCGGTTGGAGACGAACGCGAACTGCTTGCCGTCGGGGCTTGGAGACGGCGAGTACTCGTCGCGGTCGTCGATCGTGAGCCGGATCGGGTTGCCACCACGCGCGGAGACGATGTCCACGTCGTTGGAGCCCATGGCATCGGACACGAACAGGAAGCGCGTGCCGTCCGGCATCCACGCGGGCTTCGTGCGGTATTCGCCTTCCTCGTAGTGCACGAGCGTGGGCGCGCCGCCCGCGACGGGGCGCACCCAGATGCCGCCCGTGCCGAGACGTCCCTGCACGGTGGCCACGTACGCGAGCTCCCGCCCGTCGGGGGAGACCACCGGCTGGATCTGCGAGCCCGGCTCCAGCGTGACGAGCGAGTCGACGTTCCGCGCGAGGTCGTGGCGGAAGATGTGGAAGCCCCGGCCGCGCGCGCTGACGAAGTAGAGCGCCGAGCCATCGCCACTCCATGCCGGCTCGACGTCCACTGCGGTGTCCGTCGTGATGCGCGTGACGGCGCCACCGTCGGCGCTCACGACGCCGATGTCGAGGTTGCCGTTGCCGGCGTCCATCGAGAGCGCGATGCGTCTTCCGTCCGGGCTCCACGCGGGCTCGAAGTGATACGCTGGCCCCGCCGTGAGGGCGACAGCTTCACCGCCCTCGGCTGGCACCTTCCAGATGTCACCGCGCATGGAGAAGGCGATCCAGCGGCCGTCGGGACTGAACACCGGATCGAGCGGGCCGGTGGAGACCGCGGGGAGCATGTGACGCTCCACGCGGTCGGAGTGACCGTACCGGCTGGGACCTGCGTGGCCGATCGCCACCCACAGGCCCAGCATGGTCACGGGAACAACGACGCCAATGAGCGGCGTTGTCCGGCGCATCACGGCTTGTCCCACCAGACGCGATTCGTCAGGTCGGCGCCGCCCTGGGCCGCGATGGCCGCGGTGAGGTTGTCGTTGTTGAAGGATTGCTCCGACACCGGATAGGTGAGCCGACGTGCGACGATGTGCGGCACCGTGATCGCCGCCGGCCCGGGCTGCAGGTCGGGGACGCCGGTGCGCCGCCATTCGGCGTACGCCTCGGTGCCCTCACCGTACAGCGCGATCCAGCGCTGCAGCGCGATCTGCTGCATCGCGTTCGCCGGATCGTACGCCACGCGCGGTGAGGCGAGGTAGCTGGCGATCGCGGCATCGGGAACGCCGTTCTGCTGCATGGACGCGGTGATCGCGGCGTTGTAGAGCGCCGCGGGATCACCCGCCACCCAGCCGCGCAACGCCGCCTCGGCCTGGTCGAACAACACCTCCGAGTACGTCATGAGGATCGAGGACGTCGTCTTCTGCCGGAACGCCGCCCCCACCCGCGAGGTGTTGTTGATGCCGATCGCGATCGCATCGTCGTCCTGCAGGCCGTTCGGCGCACCGACGTACTTCTTGACCGTGGGGCTCGACACGATCGGGTCCGCGTAGATCGCCAGCCGGGGGTCGAACAGCGTGTCGGGGCCGGTGGTGGAGATGTAGAGCGATTTCAGGATGTCCACCAGCGTCTTGCTGACGTGCTGGTCGTCGCGCGTGACGAAATTCGAGTAGATGGGATTGTTGTTCGTGCCGTCACCGGGCCAGCGCAGGAGCGCGTTGTCCGCGTTGGAGGTGAAGGTGCCGGCGGCGATCGCCGCGGTGGCCTGTGCCTGCGCCGTGGCGGGATCCACCTTGGTCAGCCGGAGGGCGAAGCGGAGCCGCAGCGAGTTCGCGAACCGCTTCCACTTTGCCGCGTCGCCGTTGTAGATGACGTCCGCGGTGCCGTACGTCGGGCCGGTGCCGGGCAGCAGGCCGTTCGCCTTCGTGAGGTCGGCGAAGAGGCCGGCGTAGATGTCCTTCTGTGCGTCGTACTTCGGCGGCTTGCTCGGGTCGCCGGAGTTCGCCTCGGAGTAGGGAATGTCACCCCACAGGTCGGTCATCAGCCCGTAGGTCCACGACTTCATCACGAGAGTCGGGGCCACGATCGCCGGCTTCGCCGTCGCGTCCGTCTGCGAGAGGATCGTCGCGAAGTCCTCCAGCCCGCCGGCGTAAAACCCCGACCAGTAGCCGGTGATGTTGTCGGGACGGATGGAGTAGCGGTCCTCGTCGGTGAACCGATCCATGGCGATCTGCTGCGACCAGAGCGCCGTGAGCGTCAGGTCGAGGCTGCCGCCGCGTGCGCGGCTCGCGACGTCGGTCACGCCGTTGGGAAAGAGGAACTGTGGCAGCACCGTACCGGGTGCGTTGGGATTGGTATTGACGTCGGTGATCTTGCTGTTGTCGCAGGCGCCCGTGAAGGCGGCGGCGGCGAGCGCGAGGGCGAGGCCCCGGGTCGCGCGATGCTTCATGTGGTATCTCATGGGATCATCGTTGGCGAAAGTCGTGGAGGCCCGTCACGGTGTGACATTCAGGACGAAGCCGATGCTTCGCGCCGATGGAAAGTTCACGAACTCGATGCCCTGCACGTTCCCGTTGTCGAAGGCGCTTTCCGGATCGATGTCGGGCGCCTTGGCATGCAGCCACAGGTTCCGCCCGACGAGCGCGATGTTCATCGTCGTGATGCCGAGCCGCGACGAGAAGCGCGACGGGACCGCGTAGCCGAGGCGCGCTTCGCGGAGCTTCACGAACGACGCGTCCACCATGTTCGCCTCGTGGAGCTGGAACAGGGAGTTGAAGTAGGCCTGCGCCGTCACCTTGGTGGTGTTCGGCGTCCCGTCGGCGTTCACGCCGTCGACGATCAGCCCGCCCCCTTCCGCCAGCGTCTGCCCGTTCTCGCGACCGCGCAGCGACGACTTCAGGACGCCCGACTCCTCGCCGAACATCTTCGTCGTGCTGAAGATCCTGCCCCCCTGACGCGTGTCGATCAGGAAGCTGAAGTCGAAGTCGTGGTAGTGGAACCGGTTCTGGAGGCCGCCGATCCAGTCGGGCGTATAGTGGCCGAGCACCACCTGATTGGGGTCGACGCGCGGCAGGCCGTTCTGGAGGATCAGCTTGCCGTCGGAGTTCCGCAGGTACGGATTGCCGTAGAGCGTGCCGTACGGCTGGTTGAGCCGCGCTTCCACCGAGAGTCCCCAGTACGCACCCAGCACGACGGTCTGCAGCCCCGGATAGAGGCTCTCCACCTTGCTGTCGTTCTTGGCGTAGTTGACGACCATGTCCCAGTTGAAGCCGTTCGCCGAGCGGATGGGCGTGATGGTGCTCTGCAGCTCCACCCCCTTGTTCCGGATGCTGCCCGCATTCACCACCGCGCTCGTGAAGCCGATGGCAGGGGTGATCTGCGCGGGGATGATCTGGTTGCTCGTCAGCTTGTTGTAGTACGTCGCGTCGAGGGCGACGCGATCGTCGAGCAGGCGGAACTCACCGCCCGTCTCCCACGAGTTCGTCTTCTCCGGCTTGAGGTTGGCGTTGGGAATGGTGTTCGGCACGCCGAACCGGGGAACGCTGCCGAACGGCGTGCCCGCCGCGTACGTGATCGCGAGCTGGTACGGGTCGGCATCGTTGCCCACCTGGGCCCAGCTCGCGCGCAGCTTGCCGTAGGTCAGCCATTTGCCGAGGCGCGTGGAGGGGAACGCATCGGTGAAGACGAAGCTCCCCGAGACCGACGGATAGAAGTACGAGTTGCTTCCCGGGGGCAGGGTGGACGACCAGTCGTTGCGCCCGGTGATGTCGGTGAAGAGGTAGTTGTTCCACGACAGCTGCGCCTGGCCGTACGCGCTGTTGGTGCGGCGCACCGACTCGAACGACGACACCTGCGGCGTCACGGCCGAGTTGCCGATGTTGAACGTGCCGGGGATGACGAGGTGGTTGGTGCCCACCCGGTCGATGCTCGAGCGGCTGTCGCGCAGGTTGCCACCGAGGTTGAACGTCACGCCGAGCTTGCTGTTCAGCTTCGGCTCGGCCGTGAGCAGGATGTCGCTGTTCGTCTCACGGCTGTAGAGGTTCTGCTCGAAGAACGCGCCGCCCGAGTAGTCGACGGCGATGTTGCCGTCCGCGTACTCCTGCTTGCGCCAGTCGCGGTACCAGTCGGTGCCGCTGCGGCCGGTGGCGGAGAGCCAATCGGTGACCTTGTACGTCAGCGAGCCCG
>DASTGQ010000165.1:0-3638 GCA_035718985.1 Gemmatimonadaceae bacterium | reverse complement strand
TCGGCTGGAGCGCCCGGTGTCGCAGGAGGCGGGGCCTCCTGGACGGCCTGCTGCACCGCCTCGCGCACCGCCTGCTCCGCTGGCGCTTCCTGCGCGTGCTCGCCACTGCAGGCGGCGACCACGAGGCAAAGCGCCACGACGTGTCTCACGGCTTGCATCGCTGCTGGTCGATCCAGCGCGCGAACGCGGCCATGAACCGGGTGAGGAACTCGCGCGTAGCGTCGTTGGTGACGTTGCCCTGCTCATCGACGAGGCTCGCCACGCCTCCGAGGTAGACCTCTGGCTGTTGGAGGGTGGGCATGTCGAGAAAGACGAGCGACTGCCGGAGATGGTGGTTGGCCCCGAACGCGCCAAGCGCACCAGGCGAGACGCTGGCGACCGCCGCGGGCTTGGCGGTGAACACGCTCTTCCCGTAGGGCCGCGAGCCGACGTCGATGGCATTCTTCAGCACGGCGGGGACGGAGCGGTTGTATTCCGGAGTGGCGAAGAGCACGGCATCGGCGCCACGAAGGCGGTCGCGGAATCGCGTCCAGGGCGCCGGCGGCTCTGCAGTCTCGAGATCCTGGTTGTAGAAAGGCAGGTCTCCGATCTCGACGATCTCGAGTGCGAGCGTCGGTGGCGCGAGGCGACCGAGGGCGATCGCCACGCGACGCGTGAAGGACTCGCGCCGCAAGCTTCCGACGAGGACGGCGACGTCATGTGATTCTGGCATGGCTCCGTGCGGCGTTGAAGGTGACTTGGCAACGCACGGAGTGCAGGAATGGTTCCCCGCCTGGGGTTCAGTGCGGCGTGATGTGGTCAGGCGCGCGCGCGCGGAGTTCGGCGGGCGTCGGGAGCGCGAGGCGTTCGGCAAGCAGGCGCGTCGTGAAGCGCTGGCCCTCCGACACTCGCTCCACTTCGATGGCGATCGCCTCCACCACCTGCTGGAGCTGTGCAAGCTGCAGGTGAGACAGATCACTCGCCACGGGCGCGCTGAGCCGGGCAGAGCGAACCGCGCGGCGCGCGCCCAGCCAGCCACCGATCCAGCTGCCGACGAAGCCCACCAGCCCACCGATCGCGCCCGCGGCGCCGAAGAGCAGGACGTAGTGATCGCGCGTGGTGCCCATCCAGTGTACCGGCAGGAAGCTCAACATGACGTCGCTCCGGAAGGAAAGTTTGATCGCCGACCTGCCGCCGCTACGTCAGGCCGGCGACGGTCGTCTGGCTGGTGAACACGCGCCGCGGCTCGAGCGTGTCGGCTCACGATTGCCGCTCGACGCGTTCGACGATCGGTCGTCCTGAGGGCGCCCCCCCGACGTCCTGATCGGGAAGCATGGGCACCGAGTGCGCCGCGAGCGCGTCGCGGTGCGGCCGACCGAGCAGCCCCGAGTCGAAGCGCGCGGAGCAGCCCGGTCCCGATGCTCACACCGACGAGGGCGCCCCACCAGGCGATCCAGCTGCCCAGCAATGCCTCGGCGGACCATCGCTGGAGTCGAAAACATGCTACCTCCGTCGGGCGGCCGCCCGGTCCGGGCGTCGCCAGCAGATGCACCCGCGGAATGACGCTGCGGAATCCAGTTCAACCTCCGTCAAGCCAGAGAAAGGTGAGCCGCCCCGCGCAGTCGAAGGCGGCAAGGCCACCGTCGTGCGTGGACAGCGAGTCGTTGTCCTCGGTCCGGATCTCCACGCCGCGCACGTCGATGGTGAACGTCCGCACACGCTGGCTGCGCGCCCGCAGCGTCGCGATGGTATCGACGGCCATCCGCGCGACGCGGCTGCTGTCGGCCGGCGCGAGCGTACATGCCACTCGACTCACCGTGCGCGAGCGTCCCCGCATGCGGAGGCTCGCGACCACGCTGCAGAGCAGCACGACGAGAGCAACCCACGCGAGGTTTCGCCGGAGCTCGGCTCGGCGGGTCACGCGCGGGCTCGGCGCGAAGCAGCGCCGCTGGAGGAAGCCTCATGGGTCATGTCGGGTAGCATGGGGGAAGCGTACGCGAGCGGCAACTTGTATAATCATGGCCACGGACCCCCACACCCAGCGTTTCACGAATGACGCACAGCTCTCTCGAGCCCGCTCGCGTGCCCCAGGGCCGCCGGCCGACCGGACGCGGCCCGCGCGAATGGGCGCGCGCCTTTACCGGGTTCTACCCGCCGCTGGCGGAAGACATGGCATCGCTCGATCCGATCGCGCGATTCCTGTACTCCGCGCGAAGCGTGATCCTCGTGATCTCCTTCCAGGCCGCGCTGCTGGCGGGCCTGCTCGCGCTGACCGACCGGCGCTTCGCTCCCCTGCCCTTCGCGCTGTTGCTGCTGGGGTACGTGGTGCTGCACGCGATCAGCAACCTCTCCAACGACTATTTCGGCGCGCGGCGCGGACACGACACCGACGACTCTCCGCGGCGGCGCTACACGGTACATCCGGTCCTGAGCGGCGCGGTGAGCTCGGGATTGCTCGTGCGCGGCCTCGTGATACTGGGTGCGATCGCTGCGGCCATCGGCGTGTACTTCGTGGTGCTGCGCGGATGGCCAGCGGTGGGGCTCGTCGTGGCTGGTGCACTCCTGCTCTGGGCGTATGACGCCGCTCCGCGTGCGCTGAAGGAGCTCGGGCTTGGCGAGCTTGCAGCGTTCGTGGTGTGGGGACCGCTGATGGTGGCGGGAGGCTACTTCGTCCTCACCGGCCGCTTCTCCGCGGGAGCGCTGCTGGCCGCCGTGCCGTATGGGCTCGGCGTGATGTCCATCCTCGTCGGCAAGCACATCGACCAGCGGCAGTTCGACGCCGGCAAGCACCAGCGAACGCTCCCGGTGCTGCTGGGTGAGCGCCGCGCGCGCACGCTCAACCGCGCCGCGGTCATCGGCATGTACCTCTTCGTGGCGGCGGGCATCCTCGTCGGCGCGGTCACGCCGTTCGCACTGGTCGTGCTCCTCGCGCTGCCGCGCGCCGTGCGCGCCGTGCAGGTGATGTCGTCGCCCGCGCCGGCCGCACCGCCTGCCGGGTACGTCGGCTGGCCGCTCTGGTACCATCGCGTCTGCCTCGTGCACAACCGCGCATTCGGCTGGCTGTACATCCTTGGACTCGCGATCGGTGCGCTCCTGCCGGGTCTGCGACTGGGCGCCTGACGAGGTCAGGACGGGCTGACGCCCCCAGCGGGCTGCTCGAACACGCTGATGCGCCACGTGCCGTCGCTGGTGCGTCGCACGTGCAGTCGCACTGGCCGCGTGGCGACGCGACTCGTGCTCCGGCCTGGTGCGCTCGACTCGAAGATGAGCGTTCCGACGACGAGATACTCGTCCACCCCGGCGGGCTGCACCTGCTGTACCTCGATGCGATCCGGCCACGAGGTGGAAACGCGTCGGCCGGGCGCTGCAGTGGGGCGAGCCATCCAGTCCGAGAGCAGGTCAGGAGTGACGAGGGCGCCGTACGCTTCCTGTACCCGAGACGCGGCGATGCTGTCCGGGGCGAGCAGGGGCACGGTCTGGATGCGCGCGCCGAATACGCGGACGGTCCGGCGCACTGCCTGCTCGGGATCGACCGGGGCCAGCGTGTCCGCGTGGGCGGCGACGTTGCGCGGCA
Source organism: Gemmatimonadaceae bacterium (assembly GCA_035718985.1). GTDB lineage: Bacteria > Gemmatimonadota > Gemmatimonadetes > Gemmatimonadales > Gemmatimonadaceae > AG11. Next base: position 85 of record DASTGQ010000165.1, on the reverse strand, counting down.
CCGGATCCGCGGACCCACACGCGGCGGCCACCACGAGGCTCGAGAGGAGAATCAGCGACAGGCGGCCGTTCATGGTCCCTCGGAA
>DASTGQ010000164.1:0-2147 GCA_035718985.1 Gemmatimonadaceae bacterium | reverse complement strand
CACGCCGTAACGAAGCCAGCCGCGATCGCCAGCACGGCGAGCGAGGCGGCAAGTCCGCGCCGCGCCCGCGGCCAGGTCACATGTCTTGCTTCTGTATGGTATCTCATCGATTGAATCCGTCGATTGTTAGGCGGAGTGCGCAGCGCACCCCGGCAGGCTCAGTAGTTCAGGCGAACGGTGAAGGCCCAGGTGAGGAGCTGTGGAAGCTCCGCCTGATCGACCTGAGTGGGCGAGCCGGCAACGAACTGGCTCTCGGGATCGATGCCCGTGTACTTCGTCCACATGCCGAGGTTGCGCACCGACGCCGCGAGCGTGGCGCCGTGAGCGCCGAAGCGCGCGGAATACCTCGACGGCACGTCATACGCCAGCGACAGCTCGCGGAACTTCACGTACCCGGCGTCGTTGATGGTGAAGTCGCGGAGCGGACCACCGCTGAAGTACTGAGCGAGCAGCTTCGGATCCGTATTCTGCGGCTGGACGTACTCGAGGCAGGTGTGGAACAGCTGGCAGCGGATACGAATGTTGTTGTCGAGCCGCTTGAATCCGGACGCAGCGTCCAGCATCGCGGAGAGGCGCCAGTTGTTGAAGAAGGTGAACGTGTTCGAGAGCGAGCCCGTGAAGGTCGGCGTCGAGTGGCCGAGGAACACTTTCGGCGCCACCGCCAGCCCGCCGGAGTTGTAACAGGGGGTGCTTCCGCCATGACCATCGTCGCACATGACGTCCGCCTTGGCGATAGTCACCTTGTTGGTGGCAGGATCGTATGTGCTCTTCGTAACGGCCACGACACGCTGCGAGAACCAGTCGAATGGCGAATGGCCGACGCGGTGCGCGTTGAAGCCGTTGTCGATGACGGTGTCCTTGCCGTTCAGTCGCAGGATCTTTGCATGCACCGTTGCCAGGTTGACGTTCATGTCCCACGCAAAGTTCCGGCGGTTCGCGACCTGCGCCTTGAGCAGCGCCTCGATACCGCTCTTCACGATCTCACCGGCGTTGAAGAACTGATTGTTGGTGCCGAACCCCGTACCGGGCGCCACGCCCCGGCTGAGAATCGCGTCGCGTGAGTCGTCGTGGAAGTACGTGAAGTCGATGCCGAAGCGATCGTTGAACATTCCCGTCTCGAAGCCGAGCTCCGTGCCGAGCACGCGCTCCGGCTTCAGGTCCGGGTTGCCGATCTGCGACGGCGTGAGGATGCTCTTGCCGAGAGGTCCCGCCTGCGGCGATAGCGTTTGCAGCGCGGTGTTCAGCGACGGCTGCTGGCCCGAACCGCCGTACGCCGCGCGGAGCCGCACGCTGTTGAGCCACGACGGCAGGTGCTGGGCAATGGACGGCTCCTCGCTCACGACGTACGAGCCGCTGACCTTCGGGTACGTGACCCACTTGATCTTGCTGCCGAAGGCGCTGTTGTTGTCGACGCGAACCGCGCCGGTGAGGAACAGCCGATCGTTGTACGCAAACTCCTGCTGGCCGTAGAAGCCGAGCGTGTTGTTCTGCGTCCAGTTCTCGAATGGCTGCGGGAGCGTTCCCGCGGACGGGATCGTCTGGAGACCCGGAGCCGGGAAGAAGTCACCCTCGGCCTGCAGGTAGGTGTTGTAGTTCGTGTAATACTGCACGCCGCCCGACGTCTTCGAGCCGAGGTAGGGCCGGAGCTTGAAGTTGAGCGTGCCAGTGTAGTCGTAGGTGTTGTACGTCGCCTGGTGCTGGTTGTTGAAGCGATAGCCCTTCGCCGACGAGCCCCAGAAGCTGGCGAGCGTGTCGTTGGTCAGGTACGGCACGTACTCGATGTTCCCTTCCTGCGTCACGTCGGTGCCGATCGCGATCCGATTGGAGAACCACGAGAACGGGTTGTAGTTGACCGTCGCGCTCACCGTGAGGCGATTGAGGTTCTGCCAATCCTGGAGCACGCCGTTCGCGGCCGGGGACGTGCCGTTGAAGCCCTGCACGTAGGTGCACGGGATGTCGCCGGGGGCGCAGAACTGCGGCAGGTTCGCCGGATTCGAGTACTCCGAGTCCCACATCAGACCGCCGCAGCCGCCCTCGCAGGCGAGCCGCGTCTTGCCGTAGACATAGCCGAAGTTGGTCTGAAGATTGAGCTTTTCGTTAGGCGTGATCGTCAGGTTCGTGCGGAAGCTCTTCTTGTTGTCTTCGTT
>DASTGQ010000163.1:0-5493 GCA_035718985.1 Gemmatimonadaceae bacterium | reverse complement strand
GGGCCCGCTCAGCGCGATGCGCTGCGTATCCACCGGCACGCCGCGCAGGCCGCCCACCACGAGGAGCATCGTGTCACCGGTCACGCGGCCCGACACGTTCATCGGCGTCAGGTCGGCGTCCACGTCCAGCGTGAAGCTGTTGACGCGCAGCGTGCGACTGAGTCGTGCCGACGAGCGCGCGCTCGCCCGATGCACCTTTCCGGCGATCGGCAGGTCGGCCACGAGGTAGTCCACCACGGTGATGCCACCATCCGTGGTATCGATCGTGGAGGAGGCAAACCCGATCTGCTCCCCGCGCTGCATCACGGCGTAGTACTGTGCGCCCGGTGTGACGCGCATCCCTGCCTCGGCCAGCCGCTCGAGCGGGGGCCTGAACAGCTCGCGGCGCACCAGCATGCCCAGCCCCGCGATCCAGAGCGCCAGCACGCCGAGGGCGGCGAGTGCTCTCCTGCCGGGCGCCCTCATGAGCGCATCGCCGGCGCGAGGGCCGCCGTCAGCGCCTGCGCCTCCTCGTCGTTCTCCGCCACGACCGTGAGGTGACGCGGATGACCGGCCGCGCCATGACGAATCAGCTCGTCGGCCATGAGTGCGGCGCTCTCCTCGAGCGAGAGGTTTCCCGCGCCGAGGCCAAGCGGTGGGACGGCGACGTTGGCGAGCTGCCACTCGCGCACGCGTTCGAGCGCGCTGCGGAATGCGCGGCGCACACCATCCCGCGTCACGCGCTCGGTGGGGCTCGTCACGATGGCGTGCACGAGCAGCTCGGCGGGCAGGTCTCCCGCGCCCGTCACCACGGCGGCGCCCACGGGGAGCGGTTCGCTCACGCGAAGCTGTGACAGCAGCGCTGCGCCGCCGGCCAGCTCGAGCCGGCGGAGCAGGGGAGTGGTGGCGCCAAGGGTCGCGGTGGAAGGACGGATGATTGCGTTTCCTTCGAAGAAGGCGAGATCCTCGACGCGCACCTCGATCATTTGCGTTGCGCCTCGCGGGCTCGCTGGTAGGCGGCCGCCGCCTCGTCCGGGCGGCCCATCCTGTCGAGGACGATTCCGATCGCCTTCAGGGCACGCTGGTGCGTGGGCTCCAGCGCCACCGCCGCGCGGTACGCACCGAGGGCGTTGGAAAGGTCGTCCGTGCTGTTGTACGCCTCGCCGAGGTAATAGTGCGCCGCCACGCGGCCGGGATCACTCGCGACCGCCGCGCGCAGCGGCTCGATGGCCTCCCGCCACCGTGCACCCTTGCAGAACAGCATGCCGAGCTGGAGCTGCACCTCGGCGTCCCGATTCCCCACGCGTGCCGCGCGCCGCAGGTCGGCCTCGGCGAGGTCGAACTTGCCGCGCAGCATGTACAGGTTCGCGCGCGCCGAGAGGATGGCGACGTCGTCCGGCGCGACGGCCACGGCGTGACCCAGCTCGGCAATCGCTCCGTCGAGGTCGCCGCGCCGCTCCAGCAGTTCGGCGAGCACAGCGCGCGCCTGCGCGTTCTTCGGCTCGCGTGCGATCAGGGCGCGAAGGGCCGCGCCTGCAGCCGACGTCTCGCCGGCAGCGAGGAGCGCACGCGCCTGGTCCAGCGCGTCAGGTGGAGAGGAGACGTCCTCAGGGGAGCGGTCATCCGTCGCGGTGAGCGGCAACTGCTGCTCGGCGGCGCTCGCATCGGCGGGGGAGGGACGCGACGCGCTGTTCGCGCCGCCCGGCTCGGGGTGCAGCATGCTACATCTCCAGCGATCTGCGTGGTGAGGCGAAACGTCAGGCGAGTGCGAGCGTCGTCTCGCCGTTGATCCATTCCAGGTACTTCGCGTTCCCCGCCGTCACGGGAAGCGCGAGGAGCTCCGGTACCTTGTACGGGTGGAGCTCCTCGAACGCGAGCTTGAGCGTCTCCAGGCGCGCCGAGCGCGTCTTGAGCAGCACGACCACCTCCTGCTCGTCGGCGATCTTTCCCTGCCACCGATAGAGCGAGCGCACGCCTGGCAGCACGGAGCCGCACGCCACCAGCCGGCGCTCGAGCAGCGTCTGCACCAGCTTGACCGCGTCGTCCGTGGAGGCGAGCGTCGTCATGACGACGATGGCGTCGGTGTGGGGCATGCGGGGTATGACGAGGTGAGCGGGAGGCGTGCGTGACACGTGGCACGGACGGAGTAATCTAACGACGATGCTCCGCGTCTTGTCTCCCCCCGGTCCTCGAGCGAGCTTTCCCTGGTTATGGCAGAAGACGCACTGATCGTCCGCGGCGCACGCGAGCACAACCTGCGCAACGTCGACGTCGCCATCCCGCGAGACCGCCTGACGGTCATCACGGGACTCTCCGGATCGGGCAAGTCCTCGCTCGCCTTCGACACGATCTACGCCGAAGGCCAGCGTCGCTACGTGGAGTCGCTGAGCGCATATGCGCGCCAGTTCCTCGGGCTGATGGAGAAGCCCGACGTGGATTCCATCGAGGGGCTGTCGCCCGCGATCTCCATCGAGCAGAAGACCGCCGGCCACAATCCGCGCTCCACGGTCGGCACGGTGACGGAGATCTACGACTACCTCCGCCTCCTCTACGCGCGCGCCGGCACGCCGCACTGTCCCAATTGCGGACGCCCGGTGCAGCGGCAGAGCCCGGCGCAGATCGCCGAGTCCGTGCTCGGCTGGCGCGAGGGAACGAAGATCGAGGTGCGCGCCCCGCTCGTGCAGGGACGCAAGGGCGAGTTCCGCGAGCTCTTCGAGTCCGTCCGCAAGCAGGGCTTCATCCGCGCGTACGTGGACGGCGCGTTGATCGAGGTCGCCGACCCGCCGAAGCTCAATCGGCGGCAGAATCACACCGTGTCGGTCGTCGTGGATCGGCTCGTCGTCCGCCCGGAGGATCGCGCGCGGCTCACCGATTCCGTGGAGACGGCGCTCAAGCTGGCCGAGGGGCTGGTCGAGGTGTTCAACGCGGATACGGACGCCACGGAGACGTTCTCCGAGAAGTACGGCTGCCCGACGTGCGGCATCTCCATGCCGGAGCTCGAGCCGCGCCAGTTCTCGTTCAACTCCCCGTTCGGCGCCTGCCCCACCTGCGGCGGACTCGGCACGCGCCGCCGCGTGAGCGAGGAGCTCATCCTCGGCGACGCCCGCATCTCCATCCTGGAGGGCGTCGTCCTGCCGTGGGGCGAGCCGTCGGGCTACCTGCGCAAGGTGGTGCTCCCCACGCTCGCCCGGCAGTTCCGCTTCGACCTCAACACACCGTGGGGACAGCTCCCCGAGTCGGTGCGTGACTGCCTGCTGCACGGCGACGCCGCCAGCGGCAGGAAGAAGAAAGGCGAGGGCACCTGGGAGGGCATCGTCGCCAACGTCGAGCGACGCTACGAGGAGAGCGATTCCGACATGGTGCGCATGGAGCTCGAGGCGTACATGCTCGCCGTGCCCTGCAGCGCCTGCCAGGGCCAGCGCCTCAAGCCCGAGTCGCTCGCCGTCACCATCGATGGCGTGAACATCGGCGCGGTGACGGAGATGGCGATCACCGAGGCACTCGACTTCTTCCACCGCATCCCCGTGCGCGGGGAAGGGCGCGTGAACGGTCTCGATGCGGAGATCGCCGGCCCCATCCTCAAGGAAGTGCGCGAGCGCCTGCGCTTCCTCGTCGATGTCGGCCTCGACTACCTCACCCTCGGTCGCTCCGCGGAATCACTGTCCGGCGGCGAGGCGCAGCGCATCCGCCTCGCCACGCAGATCGGGTCGCGTCTCGTCGGCGTGCTCTACATCCTCGACGAGCCCTCCATCGGACTGCACCAGCGCGACAACTCGCGCCTGCTCGCCACCCTCGAGCAGCTTCGCGACCTCGGCAACACGGTCATCGTCGTCGAGCACGACGAGGAGACCATGCGCGCGGCCGATTACGTGATCGACATGGGACCCGGCGCCGGCAAGCACGGCGGCGAGGTGATCGCCAGCGGCACGGTGGAGGAGATCATTCGCAACCCGCGCTCGATCACCGGCCGCTTCCTCAGCGGCGAGAGCCAGGTCGCCGTGCCCGCCGAGCGGCGCGAGAAGGACTCGAAGCGCGTCATCAGGATCCTCGACGCGCGCGAGCACAACCTCCGCCACCTCGACGTCGAGATCCCGCTCGGCCTGTTCGTCGCCATCACCGGCGTGTCCGGATCGGGCAAGTCCACGCTCATCGAGGACATCCTGCACCGCACGCTCGCGCGGCATTTCTACCGCGCGCGCGTGATCCCCGGCGCGCACGATCGCATCACCGGCCTCGAGCACATCGACAAGGTGATCGACATCGACCAGAGTCCGATCGGCCGCACGCCGCGCTCGAATCCGGCGACGTACACCGGACTCTTCACGCCGATTCGCGAGCTGTTCGCCGAATTGCCGGAAGCCAAGATCCGCGGCTACGGGCCGGGCCGATTCTCCTTCAACGTGAAGGGCGGACGCTGCGAGGCGTGTCAGGGCGACGGGCTCGTGAAGATCGAGATGCACTTCCTCCCCGACGTCTACGTGCCGTGCGAGGTGTGCAAGGGGAAGCGGTACAACCGCGAGACGCTCGAAGTCCGCTTCCGCGGCCAGAGCATCGCCGACGTGCTCGACATGACGGTGGAGGACGCGCTCGCCTTCTTCGAGAACCAGCCGCGCGTGCGCCAGAAGCTGGAGACGCTGAACGACGTCGGCCTCGGCTACATCCACCTCGGGCAGAGCGCCACCACCCTCTCCGGCGGCGAGGCGCAGCGCATCAAGCTGTCGCGCGAGCTGGCGCGGGTCGGCACCGGACGCACGCTCTACATCCTCGACGAGCCCACGACCGGCCTCCACTTCGAGGACACGAAGAAGCTGCTGCACGTGCTCGACCGCCTCGTCGAGGGCGGCAACAGCGTCGTCGTCATCGAGCACAACCTCGACGTCATCAAGTACGCCGACTGGATCGTCGACCTCGGGCCGGAGGGCGGCGACGAGGGCGGCCGGGTCATCGCCGAGGGCACGCCGGAGGAGGTGGCGCAGTCGAAGGAGAGCTTCACCGGGCACTTCCTGGGGAAGGTGCTCCACCACCACCGGACGCGGCGAAGGGTCGCGGAGAAGAGCGCGTGACGCGGAATTGACGCGGATCAGCGCAGTCGGCGACGCGGCGCGCTACGCACGGCCATGCCCACCACGATCGAGAACCTCGCCGTCGCCTTCGCCGGCGAGAGCCAGGCCAACCGCAAGTACCTCGCCTTCGCCCGCCAGGCGGAGAAGGAGGGGCTGCCGCAGATCGCGAAGCTCTTCCGCGCCGCCGCGGAGGCCGAGACGCTCCACGCCCTCGCCCACCTCCAGAACATGGGCGGCGTCGGCTCGACGCTCGACAACCTGCGCAAGGCGGTCTCCGGCGAGACGTACGAGTTCACCGAGATGTACCCGCCGATGGTCGAGCAGGCGAAGGCCGAGGGCCACAAGGGCCGGCACATGCTCGGCTTCGCGCTCGCGGCCGAGAAGGTCCACGCCGGGCTGTTCCAGCAGGCGCTCGAGGCCCTCCGCGCCGGCAAGGACCTGTCGCAGATGG
>DASTGQ010000162.1:0-2793 GCA_035718985.1 Gemmatimonadaceae bacterium | reverse complement strand
GGCGGATGCGCCGCAGCACGGGCGACGCGTCATCCTTCACGACGCCGTCGTCGCCGACGGCGCGACCAATGTCGTCCTCCTCCGCGCGCGCCACCACCATCCGGTCGGCGAAGGGGGCGAGCACGGCCCGCAACACCGCGGGGCGGCGGTCGTCGCGCAGCGCGTCGCGCGTGCGCCGCGCCGAGCGGAGGAGCAATGCGCCGGCGACCAGCTCGGGCCCCGTCCACAGGCTTCCGATCACGCGCAGCCGGCTGATGGGGCCTTCGAGCTCGGGCACCGGCTCCGGCGTCCAGGCGAGCTCCCCGCCAAGCAGGGAACGCACGGCGCCGACGCGGCGGTGCTCGGCCTCGAGCCACGCGAGGTCGTTGCCTGGCTGAAGCGCGCGCACGCGAACCGCGCCTGGAGCGGAGGCCGCTCGTTCGGCAACGAGGTCGAGAAGGCGTGGGAGCTCGAGGATCCCGAGGGCGTGGGTGTTCATGCGACTACAGCCGCTGCGGCGTCATCCCGCACTCGCGACGCGCGCGTCGGGATCCTCCCAGCCCTGCATCACTGTGCCTTCGCCAGCTCCTCGCGCGCGATCGCGTTGATCGTGCTGCCCTCGGCGCGGCCCTTGAACTGCGGGAGCACCTTGCCCATCACGGCGCCGATCTGGGAGGCACCGCCGGCGATGGCCGCGCGCACGGCGGCGCGCAGCTCGTCGTCGCTCACGGCGGCGGGCAGGTACTGCTCGAGGATCTTCACTTCGGCACGCTCCTTCTCGGCGAGATCCTCGCGCTTGCCGGCGTACATCTCGATGGACTCGCGACGGCGCTTGATCCCCTTGCGCAGCACGTCAACAACCTCGTCATCGGTGAGGTCGCGACGGAGCTCGATCTTCCGGTTCTTGGCGTCGGAGAAGATGGTGCCGAGGACGAGCGTACGCGGCTTGTCCTGCGCCTTGCGCGCAGCGTTCAGGTCGGCCTGGAGAGTGTCGAAGAGTGACATGATTGAAAGCTAGCCCCGGCCGCTGAAAGCGGGAGGATCGGAGACTGCCGGATGATTGCAGAAAAGGCCGGATGGACCCCCGCGACCCTGACCTCATCCCGGCGGCCACTTCATGTGCCGTCCGCCAAGGAGATGCACGTGCACGTGGTGCACGGTCTGTCCCGAGTCGTGGCCCGTATTCAGGACCGTGCGATACCCTGACGCGTCGATGCCCTCGGCCGCGGCGATGTCGCGCGCCACGAGGAGCAATTGGCCGAGCATGGCCGCGTCGGTGGCCTCGTTGAGCGACGCCACGTGTGCCTTGGGGATGACGAGCACGTGGGTCGGCGCCTTGGGGTCGATGTCGCGGAAGGCGAGCGTGTCCGCGTCCTCACGAACGATGGTCGCGGGAATCTCGCGGCGGATGATGCGGCAGAACAGGCAGTCGCTGGACATGGTCACCAGTGGAACGATCGGATGATGGCAAGCGCGGCGATGCCCGCCGTCTCGAACCGCAGGACGTTGGCGCCCAGCGAGACGAGCCGCCAGCCCGCGGCGAGAAAGCTCTCTCGCTCGTCGGGATCCAGGCCGCCCTCGGGGCCAAGAGCCAACTGCAACGTGGAGCGTGAGGCGTGAGACGTGAAGCGTGAGAGCGCTTGGTGGAGCGGTTCACCGGCGGCATCGAGCAGCACGGCATTCGCTGCCGGAGCGTTGGCGAGTGCCGCATCCAGCGTGACTTCGGGCATGATCGCGGGCAGCCACGCGCCGCCGCTCTGCTCGAGGGCGGCGATCATGCGCGCGCGGACTTTTTCGCGGAACGCATCCCCTTCACCGCGGGGACTCACGCTGCGCGAGCGCCGATAGATCACGGGACGCCATGCGGAGACGCCGAGCTCCGTGGCCTTCTCGGCCAGCCACAACATGCGCTCGCGGTCGCCGACGGGCGCCCAGAGCTCCACCGGCGGGAGTGGCGGTACCTCTTCGAGTGCCTCACCGGTGGTGGATACGACGAGGCGCCGCCTCGCGAGCTCGCTGATGGTGGCGCGGATGCGACGTCCGTCCCCGCTGGTCAGCCGGACCGGGTCACCAACGGACAGCCGCTTCACTGACGCATGGTGTGCCGCGCCTTCGCCGAGCTCCACGACCGGTCCCCACGCGCCGGCCGCGTGGAAGGTGCTTACCGGCGCGCGATCCGCGCGCTCCACCAGCTCCCCTCCGTGTCCTCGCCGAGCAGCGTCCAGCCCCCGGATGCAAGCGCCTCCAGCATCATCGCCCGTTCCTCCACGAGGATGCCGCTCAGCACCGCCTCGCCATCCGCGGTGAGCGCCGCGGCGATGGTCGGCAGCAGCTCGAGCAGCACGGACGAGATGATGTTGGCCAGCACCACTCGCACGGGCGCCACGAGCGGCAACAGGAGATCCGCGTCTCCCTCGATGACCGTGACGCGACCCGCAACGCCGTTGCGCTCGACGTTCTGCTCGGCGTTGGCGATGGAATCGTGATCGAGCTCGATGGCGGTGACGTGCGCCGCGCCGAGCTTGATGGCGGCGATCGCCAGCACGGCGCTACCCGCCCCGAGGTCGGCGACTCGGTCGCCCGGCCGGATCACGGTGGGCAGCAAACGCACCACACCGCGCGTGGTCTGGTGCTCGCCAGTGCCGAAGGCCATCTCGGGTTCGATGACGATGGTGCGCGCCGGATCGCGGCCCTCGGCCAGCCATGGCGGCACGATGGCAAGCGCGCCCAGCTCGTGCGCACCGACGCCGCGCTTCCACTCCTCGCTCCAGTCGACTGCCGGAACCACCTGCGTCTCGACGCGCGCTTGCGGGT
>DASTGQ010000161.1:0-2205 GCA_035718985.1 Gemmatimonadaceae bacterium | reverse complement strand
CACGGCCAGCGGCATCTGCTTCGACGTATTGACCAGCAGCGCGCTGAGGCCGATGGCCGTCGCATCTACCTCCTGCGCCTTGTCCAGAATGACGTTGATCGGCACCTGCTTGCCCAGGTCGTAGACGGTGTAGCCGTTGTTGCTCAGGATCGTGTTGACGAGCGACTTGCCGATGTCGTGCACGTCGCCGTACACCGTGGCCAAAACGACTTTCCCTTTCGTGTAACCTTCTGCCTTCTCGAGGAACTGCTCGAGATGCTTCACGGCGCGCTTCATCACCTCCGCGCTCTGGAGCACGAAGGGGAGGATCAGCTCGCCCGCGCCGAACTTGTCCCCGACGTCCTTCATCGCGGGGAGCAGCACGTCGTTCAGCACGCGCACGGGGTTCTCGCGCACGCCGGCCGCGTCGAGCGCGTCCTCGATCCCCTCCTTCTTCCGATGGAGGACCATCCAGTGGACGCGCTCTTCCGGCGTCAGCCGCGCGGTGGGATCGTCCTTCTCCTCACGCGCCGCCTTCTCCGCGTTCGTCGCGAAGCCTTCGATGAAGCGCTGCAGCGCGTCGGGGCGGCGGTTGAACACGAGATCATCCGCCAGCGCACGGTGCTCCGCGCTGATCTCCGCATACGGCGTGATGTGCGCCGGGTTGACGATCGCCGCGTCGAGTCCCGCCTCCACGCAGTGGTGGAGGAAGACGGAGTTCAGCACGTGGCGCGCGTCGGCGTCGAGGCCGAAGCTCACGTTGCTGACGCCGAGGATCGTGAAGACGCCCGGCAGCTCGCGCTTGATGAGCCGGATCCCCTCGACGGTCTCGTGCGCGCTGTCGATCCACTCCTGGTCGCCGGTGGCGAGGGTGAAGGTGAGCGCATCGTAGATCAGGTCTTCCGCCGAGAGTCCGTACTCGCCGACGATGATGTCGTAGATCTTCTTCGCCACCTCGAGCTTCCGCTCGCGGGTCTTCGCCATGCCGATCTCGTCGATCGTGAGCGCGACGAGCGCCGCACCGTGCTTCTTGGCGATCGGGACGATGGTGTCGATGCGCTTGCGGCCGTTCTCCATGTTGATGGAGTTGATGATCGCGCGACCGGGCACGTGCTGGAGCGCGGCCTCCACGACGCCGGCCTCGGTGGAGTCGATCATCAGCGGCGTCTCGACGCTCATCGAGAGCAGCTTGACCAGCTTCGACATCTGCTCGGCCTCGTCGGCACGCTCGGTGACGGCGACGCAGATGTCGAGCACGTGCGCGCCCGACTCCTGCTGCTCGCGCGCCACGTCCACGATGCCTTCGTAGTCGTCGGCGAGGAGGAGGCGCTTGACCTTGCGCGAGCCCTGCGCGTTGACGCGCTCGCCGACGAGCAGCGGCGCCGGTTCCTGGCGCAGCGTGGCCGCGCGCATCGCCGATGCCACCCTGGCCTCGCGACGGTGCGACGACAGCTCCTTCGGCGTGGCGGAGCGCACGGCGCTGACGATGGCGGAGAGGTGCTCGGGCGTCGTGCCGCAGCAGCCACCGACCACGCGCACGCCGAACTCCTCGACGAACTCGCGCAGCATCCCCGCCATCGGCGCGGGCTCGAGCGGGTAAACCGCGTCGCCGGTACCGGTGTTGAGCGGGAGACCGGCGTTGGGAATGACGGAGATGGGGCGTGAGGCGTGCTCGGTGAGGTAGCGTACCGGCTCGCGCATGTGCTCCGGTCCCGTGGAGCAGTTCAGGCCGATGACGTCGGCGCGCATCGCTTCGAGCGTGGTGAGCGCGCTGGCGATGTCCGTGCCGAGGAGCATGCGGCCGCTGACGTCGAGCGTGACCTGCGTCTGCACGGGGATGCGACGCCCGATCTCGGCGAACAGCCGCTCGAACCCGGTGAGCGCCGCCTTCACCTCGAGGATGTCCTGCGCCGTCTCCACGAGGAGCACGTCCACGCCGCCTTCCACGAGGTACTTCGCCTGGAGATAGTACGTCTCGGCGAGCGCGTCGAACGTGATGTTGGAGAGCGCGGGGTCGCTGCTCGACGGCAGCATTCCCGTGGGCCCGATGGAGCCGGCGACGAAACGCGGCTGCTCGGGGGTGGCATACTTGTCACATGCGGCCCGGGCGAGGCGGGCGGCCTGCACGTTCAGCTCGCGCGTCTTGTCCTCGAGCCCCCACTCGCGCAGGCGGTGGGGCGTGCTCTGGAAGGTGCAGGTCTCGACGACGTCGCAGCCCACGGCGAG
>DASTGQ010000160.1:0-5400 GCA_035718985.1 Gemmatimonadaceae bacterium | reverse complement strand
GAGAAGACGCTTCGTCGCGACGTTCATCGGGGGAGGGACTGGGGGAGGGTCGACGCGACCGGATAGATCGGGGAGATCGCGCGTGGTGAGAAGGCAACCGGCATGCCGTGCGGCAGCAGATCGGCCAATGGCGTATCTCATTGCTATTACAAGAGATATGTCGTCACGCTTGCAGCGGTTGTGATACGCACCTGTTTATTGTTGTCACAACGCCACAGTGGTTGAAGGACCGCTGCAGCACCGCCGGCGCGTGGCACGCCGATGCGAATTGTCGCCTGCATGCAACGAAAAGCGTGGCGGGAAGTCCGCAGAGTCTGCCCGACATCCAGTTTGGCGCGGGCGCCGGCGGGCTGGTTCAGACGCGGAAGCTCATGAGCCGCAATGTGTTGCGGAATACACAACGGATTCCGGCGCGCGGCTGAGGCTGGCGTGGATGCTGCTCAAGGCGCAAATGAGCGGGAGGCCACTGGGGCCGCGCCGCCGATACCTCCAGCACCTTGTCCCCATGCGCCTCCGTTTCCTCGCCCTCGCCGCCGTCGCGACCCTCGCCAGCGCGCCGGTCCTGTCAGCCCAGACGACGCACTTCACCTTCACGAATGGTGGATCTGTCGCCGTCGATGGGTACTACGTGGGCCCCTATAACGGCACGATGGGACCGTCGGCCACGCCTGTCCTGCTGAATTGCGTGGATTTCATTCACCACATCACGAATGGCGAGAGCTGGGATGCGTTCGTGACGGCCGTCAACGCGGTGCCGACGAGTCCTGCTCATACGCGGTCGTCAGACCCGATTCTGTACGAGAAGGCCGCCTGGCTCACCACCCAGTACGCCGGTGTGTCGGACGCGGCAGTCATCAACAACATCCAGCGCACGATCTGGAATCTCTTCCAGCCCGCTGCTGCGCCTGACCCCACCGATGGTTCGTACTGGCTCGATCGGGCGACCGCGCACTACGCGGACATTGCGGCAGATTTCGGCTCCTATTACGTCGTCACACCCGCCAATTTCCTGATCGACGGCAAGGATAACCCGAACAGCACGCAGGAGTTCATCATCCACGTGACGTCCACGCCCGAGCCGGCCTCGATGACCTTGCTGGCCACCGGACTCGTTGGGATCTTCGGCGCGGCGCGGCGCAAGCGTCAACTGCGCAACGGCTGAGGGCACTGCTGTCGTGTCCTGCCACTGAGAGGACACAGTTCGTCGCCCGAATGAGAGTTGCACGAAGGGCCCCGGCAACGGGGCCCTTCGTGTATGCAGTGTGACGGATGGCCCAGGCCCATGCCTGCCGAAAAACAGCTTACGCCGGAATCTCCGGATCCGTGACCGGTTCGGCATCGACTCCCTCGGCGAGCCCGCTCCGCCGCACGAGGAGGATCACGCCGGCGAGGAGCAGCGCCCACAGGCAGATCGTCAGCTCGCTCTGGAGCAGCGCGCGGGCGGCCATGCTGGGCCAGTCGTTGAAGTGCGCGCGTGCCGTGCCCTCGGCTTCGCGGCCCAGCGTGATCAGCAGGGAGCTCGTCACCATCTCGCCGACGGTCTCCACGGCGGCGAACAGCGGCGCGCGCCAGGCCCAGCGCTGGATCGGATAGTTGGCGAGGTGGGCAGTGGCCATGCCGAGGAGGATGGCTCCCCAGAGGATGACGGCGCCGATGGTGAAGAGCAGGCTCGCGCGACCATGCGTGAAGGCGAACGCGCGCAGGAGCCGGAGGACGATTCCCGTGGCGAGCGCCATCTCCACGAGCGACAACGAGAGCCGGCGGAAAGCCGCTGGCTCCTCGAGGTGCCACTCGACGGTTTGACGTGGGAAGAAAGTGGTCATGGATGGGCTCCGGTATCAGGACGAACCAGGGCAGCTGAAGGCCACTCGTTAGACACCGTTCATCGGTGCTTCGACGAACCGCTCCTCAGCGCCTCACGTACTCCTGCCCCCGCATGACCGCGATCACGGCCTCCTCGATCCGGTCGAAGACGAACGGCTTGGTGAGCACGGGCTGGCGGGCGATGCTTCCGCGGGAAGCGACGCTGGTGACGACGTCGCCGGTGATGAAGACGGTGCGCGCGGCGAGGCCAGGTCGTTCCAGGCGGAGCTGCTCGTGGAAGGCGACGCCGTCCATGCCCGGCATGCGGAGGTCGCAGACGATGGCGTCCACGCCGACGGTCCGCGTGGTCTCGAGGGCGGAGCTGCCGTCAGCGGCGGTGAGGACCGTGAAGCCTCGCAGCTCCCCGTATGCCTGCATCCCGTTGCGCAGCGCGAGCTCGTCGTCAACGAAGAGGAGACGAATGCCGGCGATGGGCGAGCGCAGGGCGAGCGCGGGCTGCTCGTGCGCAGCCTGTGGTGCGTCGGCGGGGGATGCACCTGCGGGCACGGTGACGCGGAACGTGGTGCCCTGCGGCCCGGTCTCGACGAGCTCGAGGGCACCGCCGTGCGCGGCGACGATGCCGTAGCTGACGCTGAGGCCGAGCCCCGTGCCCTCGCCTTCCTTCTTGGTGGTGAAGAAGGGCTCGAAGATGCGCTGGCGCACGTGCTCGGCGATGCCGGGCCCGTTGTCGGTGATGTCGAGTCGCACCACGTCGCCCGCGCGTGCACTGCGCACGCGGAGCACGCCACCACTGCCGCGCATGGCCTGGATGGCGTTGGTGAACAGGTTGAGGCAGACCTGCTGGAGCTGGCGCGGATCGCCCATCACGGCGGGGAGATCGTCGGCGAGCTCCGACTCGACGCGCACGCCGGTCTCGTCGAACTGGTACTGGCGCATGCGGAGCGAGCGCGTGACGACGGCATTGAGGTCGAGCGGGGTGCGTTGCGGCTCGCTGCGCCGCGCGAAGGTGAGGAGGTCCTTCACCACCTGGCTGGCGCGGGTGGTCTCGGCTCGAATGACCTCGATGGACTCGCGCTGCTGCGCCGTGAGGGAGTCGTCGCGCAGGAGGATCTGGGCGAAGGCGCTGATGCTGGAGAGCGGGTTGTTCACCTCGTGCGCGACGCCGGCGACGAGCTCGCCGACGGCGGCGAGACGGTCGGACTCCATGAGGCGCGCGTGCATCTCGCGCTCGTGGGTCATGTCGCGGGCGATGAGCAGCGCGCTCGGTGGATCGGCCTCGGGCAACCGGCTGGCGGCGAGCGAGACGAAGCGACGCGGCGCATCCGTACGATCGGGATGGACGACCTGCACCTCGGCGCGGCCGGGCGTGCCGGCGAAGGCACTGGCGAGGATGCGCTCGAGCGTCGGACGATCGCCTTCCGCCGCGAGCTCGACGAGCGAGCGGCCGACGACCTGGTGCGGGTCGAGCCCGAACACCTCGCGCACGGCGTCGTTGGCCTCTCGCACGCGACCAGTGGTCTGCAGGACGGTGAGCACGGCGTCGGGCGCGGCACGAAACAGGGTGCGGAAACGCCACTCCGCCTGCCGCATCGTCTCGAACAGCTCGGCGTTGGCGAGCGCGATGGAGAGGAGGTCGGACATCGCCTCCACACGCTCGACCTGGAGCCGGGTGAAGGGGATCGTGCGCGACGAGGCGATGGTGACGGCGCCGATACGCTCGCCGCGCCGCTGCACGGGGACGATGGCCATCGCGTGCATCGGCGCATCGAGCGTGGCGGCATGCCGGAACCACGTCTGGTGCAGCTCGTGATCGTGCCGCTCGGCGTCGGCGACGCTCCACGGCCCCGCGCCGCGAATGATGCGGCCCATGACCGAGTCGCCGACGGGAAGCCGGAGGCCGGTGCAGTTGGCGAGGGTGCCGCTGGCGGCGGTGATCTCGATGTCGCCGTCGGTGGTGACGAGGCCGAGCGAGGCGCCATCGGCTTCGGCGACATCGCCCGCGGCCTCGAGGAAGCGCTCCACGACGCGGCGCGGGTCGAGCTCGAGGGTGATCTGCTGCCCCAGCCACCACATCCGCTGGAGGACCTTCTCGGCGCCGGATTGTTCGGACATTACAGTACTGCTCGTGAGACGTGAGACGTGAAGCGTGAGACGTGACTGCAGTGGAACAGCGGGAGGATCGGATCTGACGGATGAACTGCCTGAAACGGCCGGATCCGTCCCTGTAGTGATTGTTGCTCCGCGCGCCGAGGCTCTGCCCTACGCCCTCAAAGTTCCTGAATTGACTGGAACGACCTCCGGACTTTCCATGGCGCCTGGAGGCTGAATCGCAGCGGAGAGAATCCGGCCGTTCCAGTTCTCATCCGGCCTTTTCGGTTCATCCCGCTTTTCCGGTTCACGTCTCACGATTCACCTCTCACGCTCACTTGATCCGTGTCCCGATGCGGCCCCAGCGGATATCGGTGATGAAGGGGAGCGGGCGGTCGCTGTCGTCGGCGCGGTAGGAGTAGTAGACGAACATCGGGCGACCGCGGACGTTCTCCCGGGGGACGACGCCCCAGTAGCGGCTGTCCTTGGACTCGTAGCGGTTGTCGCCCATCATGAAGTAGCTGGCGGAGGGGATGAGGAGCGGGCCCCAGTTGTCGTGCGTGGGCTGCGCTGGCGCGCCGCCGAAGCGTGACTGCTTCAGCTCGACGCGATGCTGCCAGGCCATCAGTGGATCGGAGTCGTTGGGCTGCGAGCTGTTGGGCGTGGGACGCGCCTGCGCGCCGTAGCCCTGCCGCTGCGCGATGCCGTTCACGTAGAGCACGCCCTGCCGCATGTACAGCGTATCGCCGGGCATCCCCACCATGCGCTTGACGAGAGTGGGGGTCGGATCGTTACCGGCCGCCGCTTCGTCGGGTTGGTAGGGCGAGACGAAGACGATGACCTCGCCACGCTTCGGCTCACTGACGGACGGAAGATGGCTGTTGGTGAACGGGATGTGCGGCCCGTAGACGGCGCGGTTCACGAACAGCCAGTCGCCGACGAGCAGCGTGGGGATCATCGATCCCGACGGGATGCGGTAGGCAGCGACGAGGAAGGTGTTGATGACGAGGTAGATGAGGATCGCGCCAGCGATGGACTTGATGTTCTCCCAGAGGGCGCGACCACCACTGCCACCGGATTTCTTCTTTCCCTTGCGAGCCTGCGAGACGACGTTTGATGCCATGACGACGGGAGGGAGATGAGGGTGAGTGAAATCTCCCTACGTACCGGTACGGAGCAAGGGTTCGATCGCAGGGAACAGCAACGGCAGTACTGCGTACCTCGTACCTCGTACAAAGACCTTCGGCAACGTTGGACGAATGCACGGAAGGCTTCGTGTTACGCTCGAGTGACGTGCCGCGCCTTGTAGCGGCCAGCGGGCGGGTCCGAGTACGAAGTACGAAGTCATCGTACCGCAGTTGTGGTTATTCAGCCCCCCACGCGCGACGGGGCGCGCCATTGATGGCGCGCCCCGTCGAAGGCCGGCGAGCGGCGCGGTGCGACTGCTTACTTGATGTGCTTGTTGACCAGCTTCGTCATCTCGAACAT
>DASTGQ010000159.1:0-2550 GCA_035718985.1 Gemmatimonadaceae bacterium | reverse complement strand
TTGACCACGTCGCAGCACGCCACGCCCTGCGCCTCGCTGCGCGGCTTCGGGTCGTACGACCACTTCACCGGCGCACCTGGCTTGGTGAGGTCGAGCGCGTAGAGCAGGTTGGGGAAGGGCGTCACGATGTACATCGTGTTGTTCACCACGAGGGGGCCTTCCTCGTGGCCACGCAGCACCGACGTGGAGAACGTCCACTTCGGCACGAGGTTCTTCACGTTGGCGGTCGTGATCTCCGCGAGCTGGCTGTAGCGGAGGCCGGCGTAGTCCTTGGCCGGCATCGTCCACTGGCCGTCGTCGGCGGTGAGCGGGGCCGTGGCCCGCGGCGATCCGCTCGCCGGCAGCTGGGCAGGCGGCTGCTGAACAGCCTGCTCGGGAGCCCGTTCCCGCGTGCAGGCCGTCAGCAGGAAGGCGACGGCGAGCGAGCCAGTCACGAACGGACCGCGAGGCCACTGGGTACGGAAGCGCACCATCATTGGATTCCCGTTGGCGAGGTTGGAACGAAGCGGGCGGAGCGCGAAAAGTGTACCAGCGATGGCGGCGATTTTCGGCGTCCGCTTATGTACGCTTTCGCAACTGTATGGACGTTCCACATGCTTGCTGCATGAACTTTCGGCACTCCACTTGCCGCGTGGTAACGTCGTGAAAGTCCTTTCAACGCGTGTCCAGCGCACGCGCACCGGGGTGGACGGGGGGCGCCGGCGAAGAGCGGCGAGTCTGCTCCTCGGGAGCACCGCGCTTGTCGTGCCGCGAGCAGCGTTAGCCCATGCCGGGGCGGCCCCCGAGCCGCACGACCTGTGGAGCGCGTGGACCTGGTCGCCGACCGTGCTCGCCGGCCTCGCCCTCGGTGCGTGGCTCTACGCGCGCGGTCTCCGCGCGCTCTGGCGCCGCGCCGGCCGCGGGCGCGTGGCGGCAGCCTGGCGGGTGTGGTGCTGGTACGGCGGGCTCCTGTCGATCTTCATTGCCCTCGTCTCCCCGGTGGACGCGGTGGGAGAAGCGCTCTTTGCCGTGCACATGGTGCAGCACATGCTGCTCATGATGGTCGCCGCGCCCCTCATCGTCCTCGGCGATCCCGTCACCGTGACGCTGTGGGCGCTCCCACTCCGCTGGCGCCGGCGCCTCGGGCTCGGGTGGCGACGCGCGCGCTGGCTCCGTGCACCGTGGCGCGTCATCACCCTCGCGCCGGTCGCATGGACCATCCATGTGTTCACGCTGTGGATCTGGCACGCGCCGTCGTTCTTCGAGCGGGCGCTCAACAACGAGCTGGTGCACGAGCTGGAGCATGCCACCTTCTTCCTCACGGCGATGCTCTTCTGGTGGCTGCTCTTCGCCCCGCGCGGCCATCGCCTCAGCGTCGGCGCCAAGGCGGCCTACCTCTTTGCCGCCATGCTCCAGGGCACCATCCTCGGCGCCGTCATCACCTTCGCGCGGCATCCGTGGTACTGGACGTACTTCGGCACCACGAAAGCGTGGGGGCTCACCCCGCTCGAGGACCAGCAGCTCGCAGGGCTCATCATGTGGATCCCGGCGGGACTGATCTATCTCGTCGCGCTGATCCCCATCGTCGGCTCGGCGCTGGTCACGCGCGACGAGCCGCGCGTACGGCACGCGTCAGGGCCCGCGCGATTGCACGATGCCGCGTCCGGCGAGGAAGTGCTTCACCTTCCGGCCGACGCCGTGGCCGCCGTCGTGCCGACGACCGGCACGCCGTAGTCGGCGAGCAGCCGGTCGATCTCGGCGCGCCGGCGCACGATCACCTGGTCCAGCGTGTCGCGAAGCGCCTCATCGCCGTGCCGCACTCCCATTGCGATGTCGAAGGTGTACGGCAGGTGCGGGCCGTCGGCCGAGGGCGAGATGGGCACGACGCGCAGCGGCACGGGGGACTTCTTCGCGAAGTAGCCAGCCAGCGGTCCCCACACGAGCGCGACGTCCACGTCACCCTTCTCCACGGCGCGCACGATCCGGCTCTGCGGATTGGGCTCCCGGTAATCCCCGTAGACCGTGTAGCCGCGCACGTTGCGCACGATCCCGCGCCGAGTGAGCCCGGTGGCCGGTGGGGTGTTGGCGAAGTCGTCGCCGATGAGCTGCACGCCGACCTTCACCGTCCTGAGGCGCGGATCGTCGAGCGAGCGGATGTCGGGACCGTTGGCGCGGGTCACGAACACATAAGTGGAGCGATAGTACGGCCTGGTCGTGACGACCGGGCCGGCGCCGGTGGCGTAGCCCATGATGACGTCGCACCTGTGGGCCTTGAGGGTGTTGCGCACGAAGCCGCGCCGCATGGCCCACGGGAAGAACTCGACCTTGCGGTGCAGGTCGCGGGCGACGAGCTGGGCGAGCTTGTCCTCGAGGCCAGTGTGGTTCGCGGAGGAGAAGGGGAGGTTGTTCGGGTCGGCGCAGACCCTGAGTGGCTTCGCGGGGGCGAGGGCGAAGGAGAGAGTGGCGAGGGCCAGAAGATTCATCTCGGTAGGTGCCGGTTAGTGGTCGGGAGTGCCACGGCAAAGCTCAAAGTTTCAGCTCAAAGCTCTCAGTACTGGTCGTAGTCACTCA
>DASTGQ010000158.1:0-2226 GCA_035718985.1 Gemmatimonadaceae bacterium | reverse complement strand
CGGTCCACGAGCGCGTCGTCCACGGGATTCTTGGGCTGGTTGGTGGGATAGTCGGGGCTCTTCATCGCCTGTCTCCGCTGAGGGAAAGTCGTGGCTGGAACGACGAACACTGCCGGAGCGGAGTGCGACAATCGTACCGCGGTATGTGGTATGCGCCACGGCGGGTCGCTCGCAGCCGGTGCGCGTGCACGTGCACCGGCGTTGTCATGTTCCCTCGTCGAACCACGACAGATGCACGTGCTCGAGATGGTGGCCGGGGCGATCGTGGTGCTCGCGGTCATCGCCGATGTCTTCCTCACGGTGCTCTACGCGCGCATCGGCGCCGGCATCCTGAGCGTGCACATCGAGCGCGCGACGTGGTGGCTGTTCGAGCGATTCGCCAGGCTCTTCGATGCACGCCACGACAAGGTGCTGTCGTTCTGCGGGCCGGCCATCCTCGTCAACCTCCTCGTGTCGTGGGCGGTCCTGCTCACGTTCGGCGCAGCGCTGATCATCCATCCGGGGCTGGGAACTGCGGTCACCACCTCGAGCTCCGGGCCGACACCCACCGACTTCATGACGGCCGTCTTCGCGGGTGGGAGCAGCATGTCGATCGTACGGGCGGCCGACGTCACGCCGAACACGGCTTTCTACCAGCTGTACTTCCTGCTCAACTCGCTGATCGGGGCGTCGGTGATCTCGCTGACGATCACGTACCTCATGCAGGTGTACAACGCGCTCCAGCGGCGGAACACGCTGGCGTACAAGCTCTACCTGCAGAGTGGCGAAACGAGCGACGCGGCCGAGCTGCTGGCCGGCCTCGGCTCCCGCGGCTCGTTCCAGTGCGGCTACACGAGCCTGACGGACATCGCGGTCGAGATGACCGTCGTCATGGAAGCGCACCACTTCTATCCGGTGCTGTTCTACTTCCGCTTCCCACGACCGATCTATGGCGTGTCGTACTTCACGCTGATGGCGCTGGATGAGGTGTCGCTGATCAAGTCGGCGCTGAGCGATGACGAGCTCGGGTGGCTCAAGGAATCCGTGCCCGTGACGCAGCTGTGGCGCTCGGCACTGCTCCTCGCAAGCTCGCAGGAGAAGAAGTCGCGCCAGGCAGGCGCGGCGGACGAAGCCCGGCAGCCGAGCGCGGAGGACATCGAGCGATGGAGCCGCCGCTATCGTGCGGCCGTCCGCCGGCTGCGTGATGCCGGCGTGGCGACGACGGACGACGAGGCGGCGGGGGCGGCGAACTACGTGGCGCTCCGGTCGCGCTGGCACCTCCAGCTGATGCGAGCGATGCAGATGATGGCCTACTCCCCCGAGGAGATCGACCCCATGGCGCACTGCCCCGAGTCGAGCGACGCGCGGGCGCCGTTCGCGGTGCGACGTCATGCGTTCGGACCGTCCACCGCCTTCGATCCGAAGGGGCGGTGATCGACCCGGTTCTGCCAGGCGTCAGGTGTGCGGGGCAGCGATGCCGGTGGTGCGGGCGAGGAAGGCGATGGTGAGCGCCCACGCATCGGCAGCGACGCCGGGATGATATGCCGGTCGCTGGTCGCAGAAGAAGGCGTGCCCCGCTTCACCGAAGGTGACCGTGGTGTACGGCTTGTCCGCGGCGCGGAGCGCATCGTCGATGGCGCGCGTCTGCTCCAGCGGGATGTGCGTGTCCTTGCCGCCCCAGCAGAGGAGCTGCGGACCGTGCAGCTTCGGGATGCGGTCGAGCAGGTGCGGCGCGATGCCGCCGCCGTAGTACGAGACCGATGCGGCGAGCGGGAGCTCGGTGTTGGCGATGAACGCGGCGCGGCCGCCCATGCAGTAGCCGATGGCGGCGATGCGGCTCGCGTCCACTTCGGGCTCGCCGGCGAGCCACCCGTGTGCGGCGCGCGCGTCGGCGGCGATCGTCTCGGTGGACAGGGCGTTGAAGTGCGGACCCATCGCAGCGAAATCGTCGTACGGGCCTTCCACATGCGTGCCAGTGCGGTGGTAGAGCTCCGGCGCGATGACGACGAAGCCCAGCATCGCGAAGCGCGTCGCGACGTCCTGGATGTGCGCGTTCACGCCGTACGCTTCCTGGAACACGATGAGCCCCGGCTTGCGGCCGGCGTCGACGGGGCGAACGACGTACGACTGCATCGTGGTGCCGTCGTCCACGGCGACCGGAATGAAGTGGCCGTGACGGAGGGAGCGGCGCGCTACACGTCCACGTGCCGCGCTGGCCGATGCCGCCTTGCCGGTCATCACGGCGTC
>DASTGQ010000157.1:0-5860 GCA_035718985.1 Gemmatimonadaceae bacterium | reverse complement strand
CGGATCGGATCCGCTGCTCCCGCCTCTTCTCGCGCGTGCATCCTCGCGTCTAGCGTTCGTCCGCCGAGGGCCCGTAGATAGGAGGGACGGCGATGTCGTTCAGCCGCAGATAGACGCTGAGCTGTCCCCGGTGATGGACCTGGTGACTCAGCACGAAGGTGCGCCACGCCGCGAGGCGCGGGAGGGTGAATACCACGTGGCTGCCTGCGCGCAGCGTCCAGGGCTCACGGAGCTGCGCATCGGACACGGCGCTGATGGCGCGACGCGTGGCCGCCACGTTGCTGTCGAACAGCGCGAGCGCGTCGTCTCTCGAGGTCCAGGAGGCGTGCGTGAGGCCGCTGCCGGCGGACGCCTGGAAGTCGAGCTCCGGCTTCGTCGCCACGGCCACGCCGTAGCTCTCGATGTTGGCGAGGTGGATCGCCAGCTCACCCATGCTCATGGACTTGGCGTGCGGCTTCCATGTCGCGCGGTCATCGGGGACGCGCGCGAGAAGACTGCGCGTCAGCTTCGTCTCGTGGTCGAATTCGGCGACGAGCCCGTCGGCGATCGGCATGCTGGTCAGTCCGCAGAGGTAAACGTGATGTCGGTGTCGATCGGCTTGCCGTGGCGCCACACGCCGGTGCCGCTCTTCGGCGGGGTCACGACCTCGAAGCGCACCTCGAGGGGCTGGGGCGCGTCCGCGAAGGTGGGACGCAGGTCCTCGAGCACGGCGCTGTAGGCTGCCTCGTGGTCGCTCGCCGAGACGATGCCAACGTGAATGGGATGCGCGAAACGCTGCATCTCCATGGCTCCGGGCATCTTCTCGGCGATGTAGTAGACGTAGGTGTACACGATCGGTCGCTTGGCTGGTCGAGAGCGGACGGCGCGGGATGGCGGCACGGAGCGGGCTCGGCCCCGGCGGCACGTACGACGATATAGCCCTCCGGCGGCGCGGACGCCAGCGCGGAGGGCCTCGATGGGCGCTACGGCGTGGGGGTGGTGCCGTTTCCGCCAGCGGCGTCGGTCAGGTCCACCATGAAGACGAGGACACTGTTGCCGGGAATGATGACGTTGCCATTCCCGTCCCGGAGATCATTAAGCCCATACGCCAGATCGGGCGGCACGATGATCTGCCTGCGGCCGCCTACACGCATGCCGTTCAGCCCGATCTCGAAGCCAGGTGTGATCGACCCATTTCCGGTGATGAAATGTGCTGGAGCACCGGACTGCGAGCTCGTGGCTGTGACAGAGTCGAACTGGACGCCCGTCGACAGATACGCGTGATAGTACATGTAGGAGTCCTGCAACGGCGCGATCACGGGCCCCGTTCCCACCGTAATGTCCCGGTAGTACACGCCCACATCGGTCTTGGTGGAATTGGCGAGATCGACGTTGAGAGAAGGGTCGAACGTCGTATTCGCGACCGTGGCGTACTCCTGGGGCGCCGTGGTGTCGAGACAGGCTGTAAAGCCAATGGACATCAGGGCGAGCGCGAGAAACTTGAGGCGTGTCATTGGAGTGAGGTGTCTGGAATCGAGTGCACAGGTGCCAGGATGAATCTTGCGAAGTGCGAACGCGCTCAGCTCGGGCGGCCCGGCTCGCGGTCCCGACGCACCGGAACCCGCCGGCCCTTGATGGTGGTGCCACGCAAGGTGTCGATGATGCCGTCGGCAATCTCATCGGGTACCTCGACGAGGGAGAATCGTTCCGTGATCTGGATGGCCCCGATGGCGCGCGGGTCCACGCCGGCCTCGTTGACGATGGCGCCCACGAGGTCGGCGGGGCGGATCTTGGCCAGGCGACCCGCGCCAATGTAAAGGCGCGCGACGTCCCATTCGGGGGTGATGCGCTCGCCCTTCCCCTTCGTCCGTCGTGGCGCGCCACCAGCCTCTGGACGGCGAGCGTTCCCCGCGGAAGAGCGATCGCGGTCCTGACGCGGCGGACGGTCGGTGCGCAGCGCGACGACGGGAATCTCCTCCTCGTCCGCGGCGCGTTCGCTGGCGTCGGCCTGCTTCACAGCCGCGGCGGCGACGTCCATGACGTCGAACTCCTGGGCCAGCGAATCCACGAGCACGCGATACTGATCGAGGTCGCCGGCAAGGATGGTCTCGCGCAGCGACGCGCGCGTGAGCTCGAGGCGTCGGGCGCGCAGGTCGGCCACCGTGGGCACGGCCGCGATCTCGATCTTCTGCCTGGTCTGCTGCTCGATGTTGCGCAGCAACCGGTGCTCGCGCGGCTCGGCGAGCGTGATGGCGACGCCTTCGCGTCCCGCGCGCCCGGTCCGTCCGATGCGGTGCACGTACGCTTCGGCCGAGCTGGGCACCTCGTAGTTCACGACGTGCGAGACGTGCTGCACATCGAGCCCGCGCGCGGCGACGTCGGTGGCGATGAGCAGGTCGGACGTGTTGGCGCGGAACTTCTTCATCACGCGGTCGCGCTGCTCCTGCGACAGTCCGCCGTGCAGCGCTTCGGCGCGATATCCGCGCGCATTGAGCGTCTCGCTGAGCGCGTCCACTTCGGTGCGCGTCCGGCAGAAGACGATGGCCGAGGTGGGGTTCTCCACGTCCAGGACGCGACCCAGCGTCGCCATCTTGTGCGCACGGCCGACGATGTATGCAACCTGTCGCACGCGCGGGGCGGTACCGGCCGCGACGACCTCGCGGTCGATGCGCACGCGCACCGGGTCCTTGAGGTGCTTGTTGGCGATGTCGGCGATGCGCGGCGGCAGCGTGGCGGAGAAGAGCGCCGTCTGCCGCTCGGCGGGCGTCGCCTCGAGGATGGCCTCGAGATCTTCCGCAAAGCCCATGTCGAGCATCTCGTCGGCTTCGTCCAGCACGACGAGCTTGACGTTCTCCAGGTGCACCGTGCGGCGCCGGATGTGGTCCAGCGCGCGGCCGGGCGTGGCGACCACGACGTCGACGCCCCGCTTGAGGGCGCGGATCTGGTTCTCCATGCTCGCGCCGCCGTACACGGGCAGCGCGCAGACGTCCATCGGCTTGCCGTAGCGGTTCACCGCCTCGGCCACCTGCATCGCGAGCTCGCGCGTGGGCACGAGCACGAGCGCGCGGGTGCGCTCGCGCGCGGGCGCTTCGGGATCGAGCACGTGCATCATGGGGAGCGCAAACGCCGCGGTCTTGCCGGTGCCGGTGGCGGCCTGCCCCAGGACATCGCGGCCGGCCAGCATGGGCGGAATGGCCTCGCGCTGGACGGGGGTCGGTTCCTCGTAGCCGAGCGCGGCGAGCGTCGCGAGGACGCGCTCGTCGATTCCCAGGGCGGCAAAGCCGGCGGCGGGAGTGGTGGTGTCGCTGCTGGGGGTCCTGGAAGTCATTCCTTGAAGATATACGTGGTCGCGCCGTCGCGTCCGCTGTGAGGCGCATCGCGCGGGGACGTCGCGCTATCTTGCCGGGCGTGGCCAGCGAGCGCGACGAGCTTCCATTCGAGATCCGGGCGTCCCCGATGCAAGGATCGGGCGCCTTTGCCACGCGCTTCATCCCCGCCGGCATGCGGTTGATCGAGTACGCAGGCGCACGGCTCACTCCGGCGGAAGCGGACGCCAACTACCCGGACGTGCCTGGCGAGCGGCATCACACGTTCCTCTTCGCCATCGACGACGAAGTCGTGATCGACGCGGCGGTGGACGGCAATGAGGCGCGGTTCATCAATCACTCGTGCGATCCGAACTGCGACGCGATCGTCGAGGACGGACGCATCTGGATCGAGACGATTCGTGACGTGCAGCCGGGTGAGGAGCTCGCGTACGACTATGCGTACGTGCTGGAGGAGCGGCACACGCCCGCAGCCAAGCGGCGCTTTCCGTGTCACTGCGGGGCGGCGAGCTGCCGCGGGACGATCCTCGCGAAGAAACGCTAGCGGCTGCGCCTCAGCGCGCCGGCGCTGCTACCTGCGGCAGAAGTAGTCGAGGGCCACCGCGCCGAGCGAGCCGGCGGGCACCACCCCGTAACCGGGGATCTTGTTCACCTTGTGCTCGACGACTTTCGTCTCCTTCGCGTTGCCGTAGTAGGTGTTCTCCTTCACGGCGAGCTTGCGAGTGGTGCAGTCGAATGTGGCCTTCGTGCGCGCCGCGTACCACGCGCCATCGGGCGTCTGCACCGGCGTGGTGAAGACCACTCGCACCGTGGCTTCGGTACGACCCTTGACGGTGTGTACGGAGCGTGGGTCGACGTACACGTTGTTGCCGCTGGCGGTCTTGCCGATCTCCTTCCAGTGCGCCTGCGCCCTGGCGGCAGCGGGTAGCAGGAGAAGGAGCGCGACGGCGCAGAGGGAAGAGGGACGCGTCATGTTCGAAGTCAGGGGGTGTAGTTCTCGGCGGCACGGCGGCCCACCCAGATGCCGATACCGGTGCCGACCATGGAAACCATGAAGGCCGTCATGAAGCCGATCTTGGCGCCAAGCCACCAGCCGATCCCGCTGCCGATGGTAGCGCCGATGGTGGCCATGAGCTTGTTCAAGATCTATCCTCCCGCGCGAGCGTGGTCCAGTAGTGTCCCATCTGGCCGCGCTGGCGCATCGTGTCTGGCGTGATCGGCCGCGAGCGCCACGTATCCGGCGGCGTGGCGTCGGCGAAGTCGAGCAGGGCGGCCGTTGCTCCGTACAACTCGAAGACGAACCGACCCCCCGAGACGTACCATGCCAGCATCCAGGCGAGCTCCGAATCAGCGCTTCCGCGACGAACGTGGGCATCCAGCTGCGTGATGACGGCGCGCGACGCGGCCTCGGGAAGCGAAGCGATGCCAGTGGCGGTTGAGGGAGCCATCGCGGCACGCCAGACGAGGAACACGGCGCGCTTCAACGCCTCCGCCTCCGTCTCCGGATCGGCAAGAAGCTCCACATAGCCGCTGAGGATGGCCGGGTACTCGCCGAAGAGACCCGAGCGCTCGATCTGGCGATCGCGCTCCTCGAGGGTTCCGCTCGCGCCGCGCAGGCTCGCGAGCACCGCATCCTCCCATCCGGCAAGCGACGTCAGGCTGAGCACGAGCACCAGTTCATGGAAGGTCCGACTCGGCGGGGTGCGTGGCGAGGTGAGTGCGGTTCATCGTGGAACTCTGCATGGAGAATCGGTGCCAGAAGCGCACGAGAATCACTCGCCGCGCTTGCCCTCGCCGCCTGGTGAGGCGTCCGCCTCCTCCATCTCGGGTTTCTCCTCGTCGCACTTGATGCAGTTCAACTCGAAGCCCAGGAAGCGCGCACGTCCTTCTGGTGTGGTGACCCACGGGCGCACCTGCCACGGTGGCTCGTGACGTACGTGCTGTCCATGTCCACAGGCCAGCTCTGCCACCCAACTGCCTTCCTCGTCGAGATGGTAACCGGTGATCGGCTGCTTCATGCGATGGCGCTCCATGCGTCTCGCACCGCCTGCTGTAGATCGGCCGGCGAGGGCTCAGCCTCCTCGAGCAATCCAGAAAGCCTCGTGAGGCGCTCGCGCTGCGGACGCGTCAGCGCCTGCTGAGGACAGTCGAGCTCGAGGCGCAGCGCGTCAGCGCAATCGCCGCGCAGGCGTTTGAACTCGGGTGAGGCGAGTGCTTCCCGGGAGAGCTCATGCATGGACTGAAGGCTGGTACGTAGTCGCTCGATCATCACGACCGACGGTGAAGTGGAGCTCGACAGCGGTGGTCATCAGGTGCCCACCGCGACCTTCAGCGGAAGAATAGGGCCGGGGCGCGCACGGCGCCGATTCGGGGTTCGTTCGGGAGGCGTGGTTGCCGTCACGGGCGTCTCGCCGTCCATGCGCTAGCACCAGGGCAGGCGGAGCGCTCCGGAGGCTCCGCGCGGGAGGGCAGTCATGGAGCAGTTCAGCGAGCAGCCGATAGAGCACGAGTACATCAGCTCCGCGCGCGCCGCGGGACTGTACTACGTGACGGAC
>DASTGQ010000156.1:0-4712 GCA_035718985.1 Gemmatimonadaceae bacterium | reverse complement strand
ACCGGGCGGGCGCCCCGGTCGCGAATGCGCGAGTCGGCCTCATGGGGTCGAGCGCGGCGACGATGACCAAGGCGAATGGCGAGTTCGTCCTCGACTCGCTGCCGGCCGGCACGCAGGCGCTCGTCGTGCGACAGCTCGGCTACAGCCCCACCGAGGTCCCGGTGGAGCTCTCCGCGCGCACGCCGACGCGCGTGACGGTGAAGCTCGGCGTGCTCGTGCCGCAGCTCACGCCGGTGGAAGTGACGTCGCGCCGCGAGGAAGGGCTGCAGAAGGTCGGCTTCCTCGACCGCAAGCGCACCTCGGCCGGCGGCCACTTCATCACGCCGGAGGAGATGGAGCGACGCAAGCCCATCAAGTTCAGCGATGTGCTGCGCACGATGCCCGGGCTCAGCGTATCCGAATCCAACGGCCAGGCGATGATCACGTCCACCCGCTCGGCGCAGGGGAACGGATGCGTCACCGTCTACGTTGACGGTGCGCCGTGGCAGCAGATCGAGCCGGGCGACCTCGACACCTTCGTGCAGCCCAATGAAGTGGCCGCGGTGGAGGTCTACAACGGCGCGAGCATCCCCGCGCAGTTCACGACGCCGGGCCAGAGCTGTGCGGCGGTGGTGGTGTGGACGAAGACGCGGGTCGATCGTCGATGAGTGCCCACCCGATCATCCATCACCCGTTCGAGTTTGCCATCGGTCCGCTTACGCTGACCGGCTTCGGCATCGCGATGATGCTGGCGTTCGGCATGGCGCACTGGATCTCGCAGGAAGTGCTGGAGGAGCGCGGCGATGATCCGGTGGTGATGAACGACGTCACCTTCGCCGCGCTCATCGGTACGATCGTCGGTGGCAAGGTGTACTTCGCCATCCTCATGCACAGCGTGAGCGCGCTGTGGGGGCGCGCCGGCTTCGTGTTCTGGGGTGGCTTCATGGGAGCGGTGCTCGCCTGCGCCATCGTCATCCGCTGGCGGCGGCAGCCGTTCCTTCGCATCGCCGATGGCGCGGCGGTCGGCATTGCCGCGGGCTACGCGATCGGCCGCACCGGCTGCTGGGCTGTGGGCGACGACTATGGGCGCGTGTGGAATGGCTGGCTCGCCGTGGCGTTTCCGCGCGGCCTGCCACCGACCACGGTGCAGGTGATGAACCAGCTCTACCATGCCAACCTGCCGGCCACGCTGCCCCCTGACGCGGTCGTGAGCGTGTACCCCACGCAGCTCCTCGAGGTGCTGCTCGGCTTCGTGATGTTCGCCGTGCTGTGGCGCTTGCGCCGGCACGCGCACGCGTCCGGCTGGCTGTTCGGGATGTACTGCCTGCTTGCGGGGGTCGAGCGTTTCATCGTCGAGTTCTTCCGCGCCAAGAGCGACATGGTGGGACCCATCACCTCCGCGCAGGTCGTGGCGCTCGCCGTCGTGGCGGTGGGAATCCTGCTCGTCACCTGGCGCAACGCACCCGCGCCGGCCCTCGCCTCGGCGCGCTGACCCTTCACGCGGAGTTCCAGCATGCCTGCCACCGCCCGCCGCCCAGACGCCTCCGAGTTCTCGCCCTACTACGGCGGCTACATCGCCGCCGTGCCGGAGGGTGACATCCTCGCCGTGCTTCGTCACGACCGCGACGAGTGGCAGAGGCTGATCGCCGAGCTCCCCGAGGCGCAGGGCAGTCGCCGGTACGCCGCAGACAAGTGGAGCATCAGGGAGGTGATCGGGCACGTGAGCGACGCGGAGCGAGTGTTCTCGTATCGCGCCTTCCGCATCGCACGCGCCGACAAGACCCCGCTCGCCTCGTTCGACCAGGACGAATACGTGAAGACGGCGGGCTCGGACCACCGCACGCTGTCGTCGCTGGCGGCAGAGCTGCTCGCCGTGCGCGAGAGCACGCTCTCGCTCTTCGTATCGCTGCCCGACGAGGCGTGGGCGCGCACCGGCACGGCGAGCGGCAATCCGGTGAGCGTGCGGGCGCTCGCGTACATCACCGCTGGCCACGCCCAGCATCACCTCAGGATCCTGCGCGAGAAGTACCTGGCGCTCTGAGCCCGGCTTGTCCCGGGCCGCCGGCGCGAGTCCCGTCCCGGATCTCACTACACGAACCGTGTCCACCACGCCTGACGTCACGCTACGGGAAGCGACGGTCGACGACGTACCGGTCATCCTGCGCTGCATCCGTGGGCTTGCCGAGTACGAGCGGTTGTCGCACGAGTGCATTGCCAGCGAGGAGCTGCTTCGCGAGTCGCTGTTCGGCGAATCGCCCGCCGCGCACGTGGTCCTCGCCCTGGCGGGCGGTGAGGCCGCTGGCTTCGCGCTCTGGTTCCGCAACTACTCCACCTTCCTCGCGCGTCCGGGCATCTACCTCGAGGATCTGTTCGTCGTTCCCGCCTTCCGCGGGCGTGGCGTCGGGCGGCGCCTGCTGCAGCATCTCGCGAAGGTCGCGACGTCACGCGGGTATGGGCGCCTGGAATGGGCGGTGCTGGACTGGAACGCGGACGCCATCCGCTTCTACGAGTCGCTGGGCGCCGTGCCGATGAGCGACTGGACGACGTACCGCGTCACCGGCTCGGCGCTCGCCGCGCTCGGGGGCGGGCAGGCGCAGTGAGCCCCGTCCGCAAGGCGGCTCGTGCCGTCACGCCGGCGGTACAGGGAGAATTCAGCGGCTTCCGTCCCGCGGCACGCACCTTCCTTCGCGGGCTGCGCCGCAACAACAACCGTGAGTGGTTCCTCGCCAACCGCGACCGGTACGAATCCGAGGTGCGCGCGCCGATGGCGGCACTGGTGGAGGAGCTGGACGTCCGCCTCGCGGAAGTCGCGCCCGAGATCGTCGGCGACCCGAAGCGGTCGATGTTCCGCATCCATCGCGACGTACGCTTCTCGAACGACAAGTCGCCCTACAAGACGAACGCGGCGTGCTGGCTCTACCACATGGATGCCGGCCGGGGCGTTGGCGGCGACGCGGCGCACGGCGGCGCGGGCTTCTACTTCGACATCGGGCCGGACGAGTCGTGGGTGGGAGGCGGGATCTGGATGCCGCCGCGGCCCACGCTGGCGCGCCTGCGCGAGCGCATCGA
The DNA here is from genome assembly GCA_035718985.1 of Gemmatimonadaceae bacterium. Taxonomy (GTDB): domain Bacteria; phylum Gemmatimonadota; class Gemmatimonadetes; order Gemmatimonadales; family Gemmatimonadaceae; genus AG11. The sequence goes on along the minus strand of DASTGQ010000156.1, from coordinate 1,664 downwards.
CGAGGAGCACGAGTCGCTCGCGAGGATCCTGCGCGCACCGGCGCTGAAGCCGTTCGGCGGACTGTCGCGTGAGGCGATGCTGACGCGAATGCCACGGGGCTACGACGCGGGCCACCCGGCGGCGGAGCTGCTGCGGCACCAGTCCTTCACGATGGGACGCGAACTGCGCGATGCCGACCTCTTTTCGGCACGCCTCCCCGACCTGCTGGCGCGGGAGTTCACGCGGCTCGTGCCGCTCGTGCGCTGGCTCAACGGCGCGCTCGGCCTCCGCACGCTCGCCCGGCGCTGAACGGGCGCATTAGCTTGGTGCCCATGCATTCCACGGCCAGGACGCCCTCACTCATCATCCGGCGCGCCACTCCGGCAGATGCGGCGGCGCTGGCGGCTTTTGCCGAGTCGGCGTTCGCCGACACCTTCGGCGCCGACAACACGCCGCAGGACATGGCGGCCTACCTCGCCACGGCGTTCGGGGAGGCGAAGCAGCGCGAGGAGCTGGCGGATCGATCGCGCATCGTGCTGCTCGCCGAACGTGAGGGCGAGCTGGCTGGTTACGCGATGCTGAACGACGCCACGGCCCCCGCGGGGGCGACGAGCGTAAAGCTGACGAACGCGATCGAGATCGCGCGGCTCTACGCCGGGCGGCGCTGGATCGGTACCGGCGTGGGTGCAACGCTGATGCAGCATTGTCTCGACCTCGCGACGTCACGCTGGCGCGAATGGATCTGGCTCGGCGTGTGGGAGCGCAACGCGCGCGCGATCGCCTTCTACGCACGCTGGGGGTTCAGCGACGTCGGCTCGCAATCCTTCCAGCTCGGCACCGACCGGCAGACCGACCGGATCATGGCGCGGCGCATCGCCGCAGGGGAGTGAACGTGCGGCACACCGTGAAGCTGCAGAACGTGATCGTCGGCTGGTCCGACCTCGAACAGCGCGACCCCTCTGTGCAGCGTGCGTGGGGCCGCTTCCGGCCCGGCGTCGGGTACGAGCTGGTACAACCGATCTTCCACCTGTTCACCGAGGCCGTGCCGCTTCCGGGCGGCGAGCCCATGGACGAGGACAAGCTCGATCGTTACCACGCGGCGCGTGACAAGCTGGGACTCGTGCTCGAGGATGCGTCCGGACGGCGGATCGAGACGTCGGCGATCCACATCGCCGATTACAGGGAGCGCAACGGCAAGGACGCGCTGGAGCTCGAGGTCCTCGTTCGCGACGACGGGTTCTGGGAGGAGTGAGCCTCTGACTCGAGTATTTCTCCTCAATGAAAGTCGTGCCGCTGCGCGAACTCGGCACCCACGGCGGCCTGCAGCGCCCTGAACTGCTTCGCCCGCACGTTCACCACCTTCTGCTCCACCTGCAGCACGCCGCGCACCAGCAGCAGCGGCGTGCGTGAGATGAGCAGCGCCTGCCGCTCGAATCGCTGTGGCGTGACGACGACATTGATCAACCCGGTCTCGTCCTCCAGCGTGAGGAACACGAACCCCTTGGCCGTCCCGGGTCGCTGGCGGCAGATCACGAGCCCTGCCGTCGCCACCGTCTCACCGTCCCGGCCGTTGAGCAGCAGGTCGCGCGCGGTCCGCACGCCGTTCGGCACGAGCACCTCACGCACGTGGATCATCGGGTGGCCGGCGAGCGAGATGCCGGTCATGCGATAGTCCGCCTCGGTG
>DASTGQ010000155.1:0-4099 GCA_035718985.1 Gemmatimonadaceae bacterium | reverse complement strand
TCCGGCGCCCGATGAGGACGGTGTCGATGCGCGCGAACAGCCCCGCGAAGTCCACCGCGTCGTCGTTCGGGATCCAGTCGAAGCCATCGTTGGTGTCGGCGATGTAGCCGTCGAGGCTGGCCGCCACGTTGTAGCGCACACGTCGCATCATTTGACCTGTTGGTTGCGGCTGGAAGCAGCCACAAGGTAGTCCCCGGTCGGTAGCTCCTGCGAAACTACAAGAGCGAGTACACGGGTAAACTCGGTACCTCGGTACCGGGATTGGCATACGAGCCCCAGGAAGGCACCGACGCTTCTCGGCGGGGACAGCCTCTGACCGTCGCAGCGTCTGGCCTGCTGGCATCCCGCAGGGCGAAGCCCTGCCGGGATCTGCTGTCCCTGCGCCGAAGCCAGCCACGCTGAGGGGACAGCAGGTCCACACTCACTCCGCTCGTGCGGGATGACAGAGGCGCATTGCTGGGGCCAGCCCGCTGGGTCTCGGTACGAAGTACTTCAGTACGCGGTACTCGCCGTTGCCGCTACCGGGAAAGCGCCCACATCCTCCCTCGATCCAGATCGAACGTCAGCACGTACTGGCTCATGAACGGCTGGCCGAGGTTCCCGTCCATGATCATGTCCGCGATCATGACGGGGCTGTCCACGTGCACGCCGGGCGCGATGTCGACTTTCAGGGTCTGCCCCATCTTCGTCGCGGAGTCGAGCCCGAACGAGCTCGCGTAGTCGCGCGCGATGAGCGACACGCCACCGGCGCCCGAGTCGAGGATGAGCCACGTGCGCCCCTGCGGCGTGGGCACGGCGACGAACGCGTTGAGGCACCGTGCCGAGCAGTCGCGCACCAGGCGCACCGGCAGCTCCGTCATGTGCGCGACACGTGCGGTGAGGCTGGAAGGTGTTTCGATGGTCACCGTGCCCGCCACCTGGTCGATCGTGATCGCCTTGCCGTCGAACGCGTCGAGCGAGAGGAGACCATCGGGCGCCTTGTCGCCGGGGAACTGGCCGGTGAAGTCCATCCGACCCACGCTGACTGGCGTGAGCGGCACGTCGCCGGCCACGAGCTGCACGCCGTCGCAGTGCGCCCCGTCGCCGCGCTTGCCGAACATGTTGTAGCCGGTGGTGCGCCCCCAGTAGCTGCAGCTCACCTTGGGTGCGAAGTCCTTCGACAGCAGCGTGACGCCGCCGCCGGTGTCGAACAGGAAGTCGCCGGGCACCCCGTTCACGGTGAGGTGCACCTTCCACAATGCCTTGCGGAAGCGCTCCAGCCTGATCACCTGCGGCTGGTCCGCTGACGTTGACGACCTGAAGGTGCCGGCTGGCAGCACGCCGCCAGCAGCGAGGGACATTGTCAGGAGGGCGGCACTCGACCTGGCGAGCATGGGGATCACGATGGTGGGAGGTCCGGGAACGATGGCGACGACGCACGTCGTCCGTGTCGTCTAGGACACGACAGGTCCGGGATTGGTTTGTCCCTCGTCGAGCACGAGCTGCATCGGCTGGCGACGCAGCGCCGAGCCGTCGCGCAGCGGCTGCGTGTCGCCAGCGTTCACGAACCCGAGCTGCCGATACAGCTCCGCCGCGGCGGAATTCCCCGCCGTCACGTCGAGCAGCAGCACGCGCAGTCCCGATTCGCGCGCCCACGCGATGACCGCCTCGATGAGCATTCGGCCGATGCCTCGCCCGCGATGCCCGGGCGCGACCCACACCTGGTACAGGTGCGCCACCTCCGCGTCATGCTCGGCGACGCGCCCCCACGCGAGCGCGGCGGGCGTGTCGTCCACCAGCGCGACGAGCGGGATCGCGTCCGGCGCCGAAACGCCATCGGCGAGGCGATTCCGCCACTCGCTGTCGGTGAACGCCGCCTCGCGCTCGAGCGTGCTCCCGAACGCATCGGGTGAATCCGCGAGGGCGCGAAGGCGCAGCTCGCGGTACGTGCGCCACTCGTCGGCCGTGAAGCGCCGGATGGTCACCGTCGGCTCGCTGTCAGTGCCCCTGTCGCGATCAACCACGCTTCTCATTCGATTCGTCATCCGTCGTCCCGTGCCCATTCGGCGCTTCGTGGCGGCGATCGTGGGTGATCGGTGGATCCCACTCACCAGCCACTTCCAGTCGTTCCTCCATCCCGGCGTTCCTGAACCGCTCCGGCGGCCCGTCCGTCTCCACCAGTGGTCCATCGTCATCCCACTTGCCGAGTCGCCGTTCCCTTGCCTCGAAACGCCGCGCCGAGACGATCATGGCCAGGACAGCGACCAACAGGAGGGCGAGCAGGATGAGAAACGCCATGACTCCTCCACTATGGAAGCGTGATCGCGGAGCTCGGGTCACGTCGAGAAGATGCGGCACGCCGGATGGCAACGCGAGGAGGACGGGATGATGTGCAACAAACCTATTGCATATCCCAGGGCGCCCCGCTAAGATATGCAACAGAACAGTTGCATGATGAGATCGTCGCCACCGTCACCCTTCTGGAGACCGACCCATGTCCGCCACCGCCCAGCCCGCCCCCTCGACGTCCACCGACCGCATCGAGAAGACGTTCACCGTCAACGCCCCGCGCTCGCGCGTCTGGCGCGCCCTCGCCGACGAGAAGGAGTTCGGCACCTGGTTCCGCATGAAGTTCGACCGCCCATTGGCCGAAGGCGCCACTGTCCGCGGCCAGCTCACCCACCCCGGCTACGAGCACGTCACGGTCGACCTGCTCATCGAGCGCATCATGCCCGAGAGCTATTTCTCCTATAGATGGCACCCGGGCGCCGTCGACCCGAAGGTCGACTACTCCACGGAGCCGACGACGCTCGTCGAGTTCACGCTGAAGGAGGTGAAGGACGGCACCGAGGTCACGATCGTCGAGTCTGGCTTCGACCGCATCCCGACCGGCCGCCGCGTCGAGGCGTTCCGCATGAACGAGAAGGGCTGGGAAGGACAGGCGAGGAACCTCGCGAAGCATGTCTCGGCAGCGTAGCTCGGCAGCGCTGAAGGTGAACGAGGCCGTGCCGGTGTTCGCCGCGCTGGCGGACCCGACACGGCTCCGGCTCATCGGCCGCCTCGCGGCGGACGGCCCGCTTTCCATCACCCGCCTGAGCGAGGACGCGTCGGTCACTCGCCAGGCGATCACGCGACACCTCGAGACACTGGGAGAGGCCGGCCTCGTGCGCGACACCCGTCACGGCCGCGAGCGCGTGTTCGCGCTCGACCTCAAGCGGCTCGAGAAGGCGAAGCAGTACCTCGACCTCGTCTCCGCGCAGTGGGACGACGTGGCGGCGCGGCTCAAGGCGTTCGTCGAGGAGAATCCGTGAGCGTAGCGGGAATTTCATGCGCTCGTACATTGAAGGCATGAAATTCCTGCTCCTCGTCTACATCGATCCCGAGCTCGCCGATGCGCTCCCGGCGGAGAAGTACGACGCGGAGATGCGCTCGTGCCTCGAGCATGCCGACGACCTGCACCTCGAAGGCTGCCTGATCGAGTCGCAGCAGCTGGAGATGCCGTCCACGGCGAAGTCGGTGCGCGTCCGCAACGGCCGCCAGACCGTGCACGACGGCCCGTTCGCCGAGACCAAGGAGCTGCTCGGCGGATTCAACCTCATCGAGGCGGCCGACATCGACCAAGCCGTCCGCATCGCCGCGACGTTCCCGTGGACTAAGGTCGGGTGCATCGAGGTGCGGCCGGTGCACGACATGGACGCCGAGCGGCGTCGCGTCGGCGCACGGGCGGCGAGCTAGCCCTCGATCTTCCAGATCTCGCGCCGGCCCTTCACCACGAGGTCGTGGTAGCCGGCGAAGACCTGCTCCATCTCCTTCTGGTCTTCGGGGCTCATCTGCGGGCCCTGGCCGGACATCATGTCCTCGAACGCCTTGAGGTTCGGCACCTCGAACTCGGCGACGATCGTCCAGTAGTGCTCGGCGACGAAGTCGGTGAGGATGCGCACCTTGCCCTGGCCGGCCTTCTCGCTGAGCCGGGCCATGGTGCGGAACTTCTCGACCATCGGCTTCACCTTGCCCGGGTGGCAGTTGAAGACTTCGCGGATGAGCAGCATGAATGACTCCTGAGGATGGAGGGTGATGGCCGCGTCCGCGGCTCTACTGAGACGTCGAACGAGGGGCGACG
>DASTGQ010000154.1:0-10057 GCA_035718985.1 Gemmatimonadaceae bacterium | reverse complement strand
GGAGTGGCGCGGGATATAATGCGTAGGCGCGCGCCGGCCGGGTTGCCGTGTTCTCCTCGGCGTTGGCCAGCGAGGGGTCCAGCAGCGGTCCGCTCATCGCTACCCCGTTGAGCGGGTCCGGACGATCGAGCACGATGACGGGGATGTGATGTCGCGCCGCGGCGTGCATCGTGTACAGCATGGAGCCGACGTATGTCCACGTGCGCGTCCCGATGTCCTGCAGGTCCACCACCAGCGCGTCGACCCCGCGCAGGGTGCTGTCGGGCGGCGCGATCGTGGTAGTGGTGTACAGGGAGTTCACCGCCAGGCCGCTGCGCTCGTCGATCCCGCTCGCCAGATTGGTGCGGTCCTCGGTGCCTCGGATGCCGTGCTCCGGCGAGAACAGCGTCAGGAGCCGGACGCCGGCGCCACGTGCCCGATCGCCACGCAGCAGCTCGATGTCGGATTCGCCGTGCTCGTCCACTCCCGTCTGGTTCGTCAACAATCCGATGGCCCGACCACGTATCAGGTGCAGGCTGTCCGCGAGCAGGACGCTGATGCCCGGCCGCACATTGCTTCCCGGCTCCGCGTGAGACCCCGTGGCCGCTGCACATCCAGCGAACGCGATCCCCACGAACGACAGCCACATCCTCCAACCCGCCTGTCCTCGACAATGCATCGTCACGCTCCCCGAGTGCTGCTGACGTCGTTCTTCACGGTTTCGCTCGCTGCCTGCGCCTCCGGTGCGGGACCGGGCACGGCCTCCCCCAAACCTGCCGCGAGCACCGCCTCGCAGAAAGCCCTGCCCGCGCCCGCGGTGCGCGAGGCGCTGCGCGACACGCTTCAGGCGATTCTCGACCGTGGCGTGATCGACAGCGCCTTTCCGGGTGCCATCGCCGTGATCGGCAATCACGACGGCGCGCTCGTGACCGTAGCGGCGGGCCATCTCGACTGGGCGCCGTCACCGGTCCCGAACGACCGAACGCTCTGGGATCTCGCGTCGCTGACGAAGGTCGTCGGGATGACGTCCGCCATGATGCAGCTGGTGGAACAGGGCAAGGTGCAGCTCGACGCGCCGGTGCAGCGGTATCTCCCCGAGTGGCAGGGCCCGAACAAGGACAAGGTGACTGTGCGCGACCTGATCACGCACCGCTCGGGGCTCCCGGCCTTCAAGACGTATTACAAGCTCAATGTCTCCCCGGACTCCACGCTCAAGCTCTTCATGGCGACGCCACTCGACACGCTGCCCGGCGTGCGAATGGTGTACAGCGACATCGGCGCCATCCTCCTCGGCAAGATCGTCGAGCGCGTCACCGGGCAGTCGCTCGACCAGTACCTGAAGCAGCACGTCTTCCAGCCCCTCGGGATGTTCGACACGCAGTACCGGCCGGACTCTTCCCTCCTCCCGCGCATCGCCCCGACGGAGCGGGATCCCTGGCGCGGGCGGCTGGTGCACGGGGAGGTGCACGACGAAAACGCGTACGCCCTTGGCGGCGTCTCGGCGCACGCGGGCCTCTTCAGCACGGCGCACGACCTGAGTCGACTCGCGCAGGCATACCTGAACGGCGGAGTGATCGATGGCGGGCGGCTTGCCAGCGCGGCGACGATCCGACAGTTCACCACGGTGCAGGACAGCACCTTCTCCAGCCGCGCGCTGGGCTGGGACACACCGAGTGACCGCAGTTCGGCGGGCCATTACATCCTGCGGCCGGCGTTCGGCCACACGGGCTTCACGGGCACGTCGCTGTGGATCGCGCCGCAGCATGACCTGTACGTCCTGCTCCTCACCAACCGCGTGAACCCGACGCGCGAGCACAACGGCATCGGACGGGTGCGCGTCGAGGTGGCCGATGCGGCCATGCGCGCGCTGCATCCCGCTGTCGTCGCCGCCATCGACGCACGGCGTGGCACCCCCACCTCCACTTCCGACCGTCAATGAACCTCACCGCGATCGACTGGGCCATCGTCTTCGCGTACTTCGCGTTGTCGATGGGGATCGGCGTCTTCTTCACCAAGAAGGGCGGCGAAAGCATCGAGGAGTACTTCCTGTCGGGGCGCAACGTGAGCTGGTGGCTGGCCGGCGCGAGCATGGTGGCCACCACCTTCGCCGCCGATACCCCGCTCGTGGTGACCGGCCTCGTGTTCAACAACGGCGTCGCCGGCAACTGGCTGTGGTGGAACATGCTGATGAGCGGCATGCTCACGGTGTTCTTCTTCGCGCGCCTCTGGCGCCGCGCCGGCGTGATGACCGACGTGGAATTCGCCGAGGTGCGGTACAGTGGGCGGCCCGCGGCTGCGCTGCGCGGCTTTCGCGCGTTGTACCTCGCCATCCCGATCAACCTGATCATCCTCGGCTGGGTCACGCGGGCGATGATCAAGATCCTCACGATCTCGCTCGGCCTGCGCCCGGTGCACCTGGGTGGCCTCACCATTTCGGGTGACATCGTGGCGGTGGGGATCTGCTTCGTCATCACGGTGGCCTACTCCGCCGGCGCCGGAATGTGGGCCGTGCTCTGGACGGACCTGATCCAGTTCGTCATCAAGATGACGGCGGTGATCATCCTCGCCGTCTACGCCGTGCAGGCGGTAGGCGGCATGGCGAAGCTGCAGGCGGGGCTCGCGGCGAAGTTCGGCAGCGCCAACGCCGCCGTCTCCGTGCTGCCGGTGAAGGTCACCCCGCACGGCCTCGAGGCGTACGCCTGGATGCCGCTCCTGGCCCTCGCGGTCTTTCTCTCGGTGCAATGGTGGGCCGCGTGGTACCCGGGCGCCGAGCCGGGCGGCGGTGGTTACATCGCGCAGCGCATCTTCTCGAGCAAGACGGAGAAGGATGGCGTGCTGGCGACGCTGTTCTTCCAGGTCGCGCACTACGCCATGCGCCCGTGGCCCTGGATCATCACCGGTCTCGCTACCGTGCTGCTGTACCCGCACGGCATCGGCCCCACCGGTGATCACGAGGCGGCGTACGTCCAGGCCTTCGTGGACCTGCTTCCCACCCCGTGGCGGGGCTTCATGATGGCCGGCTTCGCGGCGGCGTACATGTCCACTGTCGGTACGCAGCTGAACTGGGGCGCGTCGTACCTCGTCAACGACTTCTACAAGCGCTTCCTCAACAAGACGGCGACGGAGAAGCACTACGTGACGGTGTCACGCTGGGCGACCATCCTGCTCTTTCTCGGCTCCGTCTTCGTGACGATGAACCTCACCACGGTCGAAGGCGCGTGGAAGTTCCTCCTCGCGCTGGGCTCGGGTACGGGCCTCGTGCTGATCCTGCGCTGGTACTGGTGGCGCATCAATGCGTGGAGCGAGATCAGCGCCATGATCGCGTCGTTCGTCGTGTCGCTGGTGGCGATCATCACGGTGAAGAGCCGCTTCGCCGACGGCGACCTGCGCGGTGACGCCTGGGTGATGCTCATCACGGTGGCGGTGAGCACCATCGTCTGGCTGGCGGTCACCTTCCTCACGGCGCCTGAGCCGGACAGCACCCTGAACGCGTTCTACGAGCGCGTGCGGCCGGGTGGCCCGGGATGGCGCCGCGTGAGCGAGCGACTTGGCTACGGCGGAGAAACAATTCCGGGCGGCGCGCTGGCCTGGACCAACTGGCTGGCCGGCATCATCGCCGTCTATGCGAGCCTGTTCGGCGTGGGGAAGCTGATCTTCGGCGAGTTCATGACCGGCACGGTGATGCTGATCGTGGCCGTGCTCGCGTTCCTGTGGATCGCGCGGGCGTTCCGGGAGGAGGACGCCGGCCCGCGCGCGCAGCGGGATGTGGTACGCGTCGCGGCGGACTGAGGTGGGTCGGCGACCCGAAACGGGACGGCGGCGCGGAGCCGCGGAACCAATGTTCGAGCAGCGTGATTTCTCCCCGGATGAGCTTGAACCTCGCTCCGTGGCGGGGTATATACTTAGGTAGTGGCCGACCGCGCGCCCGAGGGGGCTGCGCTACACACTGGAGGACCTGTGAGCACCACCAATACCCCGGAAGTCCTGATGACCGTCACGCCCGGTGCGGGCGTCGAGGTCAAGAAGTTCATGGCCCAGGAGAATGTCGACCCCGCGGTTGGCGGTCTCCGGGTCAGTGTGCAGCCTGGCGGCTGCAGTGGGTTCAAGTACGGGCTCCTCATCGAGGATGCGCCGGCCGAAGACGACCTGATCGTGGATCAGGGCGACTACAAGGTCTTCGTCGACCCGTTCTCGGCGCAGTACATCAACGGTGTCGTGATCGACTACGTGTCGTCGATGCAGGGCTCCGGCTTTACCTTCAAGAATCCGAACTCCACGGGCGGCTGCGGTTGCGGCAGCTCGTTCTCTGCCTGAGCGAACACCCATGATGGATCCGGTCACTGGCGCCGCCCCCCGCGCGGACGTCGGCACCGGGCACGAGGCCCGCGAGCAGCACGTCGTCTCTCGCGGGCCTTCGCATGTCCCGGCCACGCCGCACTCCACGGCCCTCGAGCGCATTCGCACCGTGGTGGTGGATGAGCACGAGGACCTCGCGCGGCTCGTCGCGCACCGCATCGCCTCGCTCATCCGGGAGCGCGCCGCCACGGGCAAGGCGGCCGTGCTTGGGCTCGCGACCGGCTCGACGCCAATCGGCGTCTACCGCGAGCTGATCCGAATGCACCGCGAGGAGGGGCTGAGCTTCGCCAACGTGGTCTCGTTCAACCTGGACGAGTACTACCCGATGGCACCGGACAACATCCATTCGTACCACCGCTTCATGTGGGAGAACCTGTTCTCCTTCGTGAACATCCCGCGCGAGAACGTCCACATCCCGCGCGGCGACCTCCCGCGCGAGCAGGTCGAGCGCTACTGTCGGGACTACGAGGAAGCCATCCGCCGCGCCGGGGGCATCGATTTCCAGATCCTCGGCGTGGGCAAGACGGGGCACATCGGCTTCAACGAGCCCGGCTCCGGCGTGGACAGCCGCACGCGGCTCGTGCACCTCGATGCCGTCACCCGTCGCGACGCGGCGTCTGATTTCTTCGGCGAGGAGTTCGTGCCGAAGGAAGCGATCACGATGGGCGTCGCCACCATCCTCGAGGCGCGGGAGATCGCCATTCTCGCCACCGGCGAGCACAAGGCAGCCATCGTGCGGCGCGCCGTGGAAGGCGATGTCAATCACGAGGTGGCTGCGACCTTCCTGCAGCGTCACCCGGCCACGACGTTCTACGTCGATCGTGCCGCCGGCGCGGCGCTCACGCGCATCGCCACGCCCTGGCTGCTCGATGAAGTGGAATGGGACGACGACCTGATGATCCGCGCCGTCGTCTGGCTGTCACAGCAGACGGGGAGCGCGATCCTCAAGCTCACCCAGCGCGACTACGCGGAGCACGGCATGTCGTCGCTCGTCGCGCAGAAGGGGTCGCCTGGCGCGGTGAACGGCGAGGTGTTCAACGCGCTTGGCGCGAAGATTCGCGGCAAGAGCAAGCTGCCCACCCACCGCCGCACGATCTGCTTCTCGCCACACCCGGATGACGACGTCATCTCGATGGGTGGCATCCTGCGGAAGTTCGTCCAGAACGGCAACGACCTGACGGTGGCGTACATGACGAGCGGCAACATTGCCGTGTTCGATCATGATGTTCGCCGCTACATCGACTTCCTGCGCCGGCTCGCCAAGGAGAGCGGCGTGGGCGGCAACGCGGTGAACCATCTCGCCGATCGCGTGCTCCAGTTCCTCGACCACAAGCGGCCTGGCGACGTGGACATCCCCGAGGTGCAGGACATCAAGCGGATGATCCGCGAGAGCGAAGCTGTCGCGGGGATCGAGGTCATGGGGCTCAGCCGCGAAAATGCGCGCTTCCTCAACCTGCCCTTCTACCAGACGGGCAAGGTGAAGAAGGATCCCATCGGACCCGCCGACGTGGCCATCGTGCGCGACCTCCTGAACGAGCTGCAGCCGGAGATCATCTTCGTCGCCGGCGACCTCTCGGATCCGCACGGCACGCACCGGATGTGCAAGGAAGCCATCGACCTCGCGCTGCAGCAGATCGACTTTCCTCGTCCCGAGGTGTGGCTCTATCGCGGCGCATGGCAGGAGTGGGACGTCACCGACGCCACGTGGCTCGTGCCGATGTCGCAGGAGGAGCTGCGCCTGAAGATCCAGGCCATCTTCAAGCACCAGTCGCAGAAGGATTCGGCTCCCTTTCCGGGACAGGACGACCGCGAGTTCTGGCAGCGCGTGGATGCGCGCAACAAGGACACCGCAAGCCTGCTCGACCGCCTGGGGCTGGCCGAGTACTTCGCGATGGAAGCGTACGTCGTCGAGTAAGGGAGCCCACACAACGTGACTCGATTCACCACGCTCGACGCGGTCGTGCTGGTCGCGTACCTCGCCGGCACGACCGCCCTCGGGTTGTGGGTGGGACGTCGCCAGCGCGATGCCAGGGACTACTTCGTCGCCGACCGGGCCATCCCGTGGTGGGCGGTGATGTTCTCCATCGTCGCCACGGAGACCAGCGCACTCACGTTCATCAGCACGCCGGGCCTGTCCTACGGCAACGCGCCCGGGTTCGGCAACCTCGGCTTCCTACAGGTGGTCGCCGGGTACATCATCGGCCGCTTCGTGGTGGCCGCCGTGCTCCTGCCCCGCTACTTCGAGGGCAACCTCGTGACGGCGTACGCGCTGCTGGAGACGCGCTTCGGTCTCGGCACGCGGCGATTCACGTCGATCGTGTTCATGGTGACGCGCGCGCTCGCCGACTCGGTGCGCGTGTTCGCCACCGCCATTCCCGTCGCCCTGATCATCAGCCCCTCCGTCACCAACAAGTCGTTGGTGATGCCGATCGCCGTCGGCATCATCGGCCTGCTCACGGTGGTCTACACGTACAAGGGCGGCATGAAGGCGGTCGTGTGGACGGAGCTCCTCCAGGCGAGCATCTACATCACGGGCGGCCTCGCCGCGATCGCCATGCTCGGGCACCTCGTGCCGGGCGGGTGGTCGGCGATCTGGGGCTCCGCGCACGCGGCGGGCAAGACGCAGATGCTGGATTTCTATCCTGGCCTCGACCGAGCACACACCGTGTTCGCGGGGCTCATCGGCGGCGCCTTCCTCGCCATGGCGTCGCACGGCACGGACCAGCTCATCGTGCAGCGCCTCATGTCGTCGCGCTCGCTCAAGGATGCGCAGAAGGCCATTATCGGTTCGGGCTTCGTGGTCTTCCTGCAGTTCTTCCTGTTCCTCGCCATCGGACTGGGGCTGTGGGCGTTCTACCAGGGCAAGCAGTTCCCGCTGACCGACCAGATCTTCCCATCGTTCATCATCGAGCACATGCCGCACGGGCTCGTCGGGCTGATCGTGGCGGCAATCGTCGCAGCGACGATGAGCACGCACTCGGGCGCCATCAATTCGCTCGCGGGCGCGACGACGATGGACATCTACCTGCCGATCACCGGCCGCAGCGCGGATGATCCGGTGACGCTGCGCATGGGCCGATTCTTCGCCCTCGGCTGGGGGATCGTGCTGACCCTCGGTGCCCTGCTCTTCCCGCAGGACACGAAGACGCCGGTCGTCATCGTCGCCCTCGGGATCGCGTCGTTCACGTACGGCGGGCTGCTCGGCGGGTTCTTCCTCGGCATCTTCTGGAGTCGCGCGATTCAGCGTGACGCCATCCTCGGCATGTCCGTAGCGATCTTCATCATGGCGTTCATCGTCTTCGCCGGGCCCATTTCGGCGGAGTACCCTTCGCTGGCCGGCACGCTCGCGCCGTTCGGCCGCATCGCATGGCCGTGGTACGTATTGATCGGCACGCTCATCACGCTGGCCGTGGGGATCCTGTCTTCCTTCACCCATCCCGAGCCGGCGCGTGCGCCGGTGCGCGCATGACGTTCATCGTCGTCGGCGTGGACGGTGGCGGCTCGAAGACACGGGTCATCGTGGCCGACGAGGCGGGCACCCAGCTGGGCGAAGTCGTCGGGCCGGCGAGCGCGGTGCGACCCGGCCGCGCCGAGCACTCGGCGGACGTGATTGCGGCCGCCGTGCGCGACGCGCTCGCGTCGTGCGAGATGACGCACGTCGTTCCACGCGTCCTCTGCGTAGGGGTGGCGGGTGCAGCTCGTGAGCCGGAGCGCCAGGAGCTGTGGCAAGCGCTCGTCGGCCGCGAGCTCGCCGAGGAGACGGTGGTTCACCCGGACTTTGCCGTGGCGCTCGACGACGCGTTCGGCGAGGGCCCCGGCGTGCTCCTGATCAGCGGCACCGGATCGGTGGCGTTCGGGCGCAGTCCGGCGGGCACGGTGGCACGCTGCGGCGGCTGGGGTCCGATGTGCGGCGACGAAGGCAGCGGCGCATGGATTGGACGGAAGGCGCTCAGCGTGGTCACCGCCTCCGCCGATGGGCGCGAGCCCGAGACGGCCCTGCTCGGCGCCGTGCTCACGGCGGCCCAGGTGAACGAGCCGCAGGAGCTCATCGCCTGGGCGGCGCAGGCAACACCCGCACAGCTGGCCACGCTGGCGCCGATCGTCGGCAGCGTGGCGGAGGCGGGCGACTTGCGCGCGAATGCGCTGATCAGTCTCGCCGTGGAAGAGCTCGTGCTTCACGTCCGCACGATGGCGCGCCAGCTCTTCGGCGACGAGCGGGCCGCCCTCCCGGTGGCGCTCAGCGGTGGAATGCTCACGCGCGGCACGATGCTGCGGAAGCGGCTCGAGCACCGGCTGCGCAGCGCCGTGCCGGGCGCGCAAATCCAGCCCGGTGAGGTGAACCCGGCGCGCGGTGCGGTGCGCGGCGCGCTTCGCTACCTGGGCGAAACCACGGTGTGAGAACGGACGAGGGCGGACACGATCGCGTGTCCGCCCTCGTTCACGCTGCCGTCGGATCGCACCGCTAGACGGGGAACGCGCGCTCCCCCGCTTCCTTCACGACCGGCACGCTGAGCGGCATTCCGACCAGCGCATCGGTGACGGGCATATCGGAGCCCGGCGTGTCGAACGAGCCTTCCCACCGAGCCATCACCACCGTCGCGAGGCAGTTGCCAACGAGGTTGATGGACGTGCGTGCCATGTCCATCAGCGCATCCACGCCAAGGATGACGGCGACGCCCTCGAGTGGAAGGCCGAACTGCGCGAGCGCGCCAGACAGGATGACGAGCGACGCGCGCGGCACCGCCGCGACGCCCTTGCTGGTGAGCATGAGCGTCAGCATCATCAGGATCTGCGACTCGATCGGCATGTGGATTCCCGCCGCCTGCGCGACGAACACCGATGCGACCGCCAGGTAGAGCGTGCTGCCATCGAGATTGAAGGAGTAACCCGTGGGCAGCACGAACGCGACGATGCGACGCGGCACACCCAGCGCCTCCATGCGCTGCAACGCGAGCGGGAAGGCGGCCTCGGACGACGCGGTGGTGAACGCGATCAGCCAGGGTTCCTTCACGGCCCGCCAGAAGCGACGCAGCGGCACCTTGAAGGCGATGCCCACGGGGATCAGCACGAGCACGACGAAGGCGATGAGTGCTCCGTAGAGCGTGAGGACGAGCACGCCCAGGTTGCGCAGCACCCCGAGGCCGCTCTGACCCACGGTCACGGCGATCGCGCCGCCGATGCCGAAGGGCGCGAAGGCCATCACGAGCCCGACGAACTTGAACATCACCTCGCTCAGGCTCTCGCAGAAGGAGAGCATGAGCGCCTTCGACGGCCCCTGCACCCTGGAGAGCGCCACGGCGAAGAGGATCGCGAAGAAGACGATCTGGAGCACCTCGTTTCCCGCCGCCGCCTCGACGAAGCTCTGCGGCACGGTGTGGATGATCACACCCATCAGCGACGTGTGCTTCGTCGCCAGCTCGGCGCCGGTCTGCGCGCTGGCCGCCGAGAGGTTCACGCCGACGCCCGGCTTGATGATGTTCACCGCCAGCAGGCCGACGGCGAGCGCGATCGTCGTCACCACCTCGAAGTAGACGATGGACCGGAGGGCGAGCTTGCCGACGCGCTTCATGTCGTCGCCATGGCCAGCGATGCCGACGACGAGGGTCGCGAACAGCAGCGGGACGATCAGCGACTTGATCATCCGCAGGAAGATGGTCGACAGGATCTGGAGATCCGCCGCCTGGAAGCCCTTCGCCTCAGCCGGTCCGGGGAACAGGTAGCC